>CAZDUQ010000051.1:0-8737 GCA_964508665.1 uncultured Oscillospiraceae bacterium
TGAGGGCAGCAGCACTGTGAACTATGGCGAGAATTACACCCTCACTATTACCGATACGGATTGGGCGTATTACAGCTACAACGTCACGGCCATTATGGGCGGCGTGGCGGCGAATGTGACGGACAACGGGGACGGCCGCTACACTGTCGAAAATGTCACCGGCGATCTGGTGATCACCATCACGAGAACGGCCAGACAATATCAGGTGACATTTGCGAAAGCCCGTGACTCCATGAACATCACGCTGCCGAATGCCGGGACGGCGACCTATGGCACCGATTACACCTGCATCCTGCCCACCGAGGCCGGTTACACGCTGGGCGTGTCCGTGACCATCGGCAACGAAGACTACGAGGGTTACACATTCGCTAATGATCAGCTGACCATCCCCGGCGAGGACATCAAGGGCGATATCGTCATCACCATCCGACGGACGACCGTCCCGGTGTCGGTGGAGGGCTCCGGTGCGGAAGATGCCAAGGGCTATGCCACGACCGCTACAGTTGGGAAATCCTATACCCTGACGGTGACGCAGGACAGTAATTACAATTATTCGGTAACTGCCACGGCCAACGGCAGCAAAATAGCTGTGACGAACAACGGGGACGGCAAGTATACCGTTCAGGAGGTCACCGACGACGGCGCGCTGGTGTTCACCGTGAATAAGAGCGTGAAAACCAACGATGTGAAAGTTTCGGAATATGTGAAATGCAACGGCGCCACCTGCTGGCTGGTAGTAAAGGAATGCAGCAAGCTGTCCTCCGGTGTGTATGCCTATCAGAACAATGCGATGTTCTGGTCTGACGAATACGAGGGCTACTGCTATCTGGTGATCGGGACAAATAAGCCCGCAGTTTCCGGCGATGACCTGTCCATCATCAGCGGCAAGGCCATTGAAATCGACTACGACGGCGATGTGAACAAGACTGAGAAGATTGATGCCAACGATGCCCAGCTGGTCTATGATCTGTACAACGCCACCTATGGAGATTTCAGCAAGGTCACTATGGAGAAATTCCTCCGGGCGGATGTGAACGGTGACAAGTGCGTGGACACGACCGACGCTGCCGCCGTGGTCAACACAATCCTTGGTAAATAAGGAGGGGACGACATGGGAACGACGATCAAGCGCGTCCTGCTGTGTGCCCTGCTGCTGGGGCTGCTGACGATGGGTGCATGGGCGGCGGAGCCGGACTACCGCTTCACGCTGACGGTGGACGGCCAGTCTCAGGTGCAGGCCGCCACCGGCGATATTATCACGGTCACTCTGACCCTGCGCCGCACGGACGGGCAGGAATCCACCATGTATGCCATGCAGGACGAGCTGTATTACGACAGCACCTTCTTCCGCCTGGTCAGTGAAGGCGAGGAGCTTTACAGCGGCGTGCAGAGCAGGGATATCGCCCTGCGGGATCATCGCCGGGCGCACTATCTCAACTGGCTGTCCCTTTCCGGAGGGCGAACCTGGCCGGAGGAGGTGCAGGTGGGCAGCTTTCAGCTGGAGGTCATCGGGGAGCAGGGAGCTTCCCGGGTGGAGCACGAAAACTATCTGGTCTCCCTTGCGGACGGCAGCGGCAGCTGGCCGGCGGAGGCTGCGGGCCTGACGGTGACGGTGTCAGATAGCTGTCTGGTGGTCTTCCACACCGGCGAGGGCAGCGCCGTGGCTTCTCAGAGCGTGACGATGGGCGGGCTGCTTTCCCGTCCTGCCGACCCCAAATGGGCGGGATACCGCTTCGGCGGCTGGTACCGGGATGTAGACTGCCGGGAGGCCTGGGATTTTTCCACCGATCGGGTGGAGGTCAACACCCACCTGTATGCCGCGTGGCTGCCGCTGGGGGACGATCCCGGCTACAGCGATGTGCAGACCGGCGACTGGTTTTATGAGGATGTGGCCTATGTTTCCCGCGTGGGGCTGATGGACGGCATCGGCGGCGGGCGATTTGATCCCAACGGCAGCACCAGCCGCGCCATGCTGGTGACCATCCTGTGGCGTATGGAGGGCTGTCCGGCGGGCAACGGCGGGGAGCGCTTCACCGATGTGGAACAGGGCAGCTGGTACACGGAGGCCGTCCGCTGGGCCGCGGGCAGCGGCATCGTCCGGGGGTATTCCGAAACGAGCTTTGCGCCCAATGACCCGCTGACCCGGGAGCAGCTGGCGCTGATCCTGTACCGCTACGCAGCCGTCAAGGGGTATGACACCGCCGCGCGGGGCCAGCTGGGCCGGTTTGCCGATGCGGGGCAGGTCAGTCAATGGGCGGCGGAGGCGCTCTCCTGGGCCAACGCAGAGGGACTGGTCACCGGCACGCCGGAAAACCGGCTGCTGCCGCAGGGCGGCGCGACCCGCAGTCAGACGGCGGCCATTCTGCACCGGTTCCTGGAGAATATCCGGTAAAAGCGCAAGTAAAATTTTTTGATCCCCGGGGGGCAGACGGCCTGTCCCCCCGGGGATCATTTTCCGTTTTGCTCTATTGTGGCGCTGCCAGCGCCCGGTCGATTTCCAACAGGAACTGCGTCCAGGCGTCCTCGTCGGTGGCAAAATGCAAAGGGCAGAGCTTTCCGGTGACATCATAGTGACGGATGACGCTGCCGCTGTCGAAGCCGCACAGGTCACACAGCCATGCGGTGAGTTGTACCAGTGCGTCGTAGCTCTCCTGCGTAAAAACGCCGCTGTCATCGGGATGACAGACCTCGATGGAAATGGTGTCCCGGTTGCGGTCATTGGTGGCCGAGGACTTTTCCCAAAGCGGCACACACTGGATGATCTCGCCCTCCAGCCCCACCAGAAAATGAGAGCTGACCTGGGTGGTCTCCTGGGCGAAGTAGTCCCGGTTCTGCTGGGCGGTGGTGCCGGGATTGCCCACATAATGGACGACGATGGCGTTGAGTTCCTCCAGCGCCACGCCCCGACGCCCCGATCCGTTGATCGGCACCAGCTGGATATCTACCCAATCGGGCAGCTGCGCATCCTCTAAAAAAGACAGCCCGTCCAACGGTTCGGCAGGGGAAGAGGGAGCATCGTCCTGCGTCGGAGGGACGCTCTGTGGCGTCGCTTGCCCGGAGGGATCCTTCAGCAGACGGAGAAGGGTAAGAACGGCGCAGGTCAGCACAAGCACGGTCAAAACGGCCAGCAGCAGCCGCCGCCGACGGCGGCGCTTTTTTCGGATGATGCGGCGGGCGCGGGCCTCCTCAATGGTGATCTCAGTCACCGGCTGTCACCTCCGGTTCGGCCCGGCACAGTGGCAGTGTCACCCGGGCCTTGAACAGGTCGCCGTCGATGTCCAGCGCGAAGCTGCCCTTTTGCAGCTCCACCAGACTTTTTGCGATGTTCAGGCCCAGACCGCTGCCCTCGGTATTGCGGCTGCTGTCGCCCCGGACAAAGCGTTCCATCAGCTCGTCTGGGGAGAGATTCAGCTGCTGCCGGGAGATGTTTTTAACGGTGAGCAGCGCCCGGTCATCCTGCCGGACGGCATCCAGGTAGAGCCGGGTGCCGCTCTGGGCATATTTGCAGGCGTTGTTCAGCAGATTGTCCAGCACCCGCCACAGCAGGCGGCCGTCCGCCAGGACGGCGAGCGTATCCTCCGGAAGAGATACGACCGGCTCCAGCCCGGCGGCGCGGAGACGCTCCTCATATTCACCCAGCGCCTGATCCAAAATCTCCCGCAGATTGGTGGGCGCCAGGTGGCAGGAAAGGTTGCCGGTGGACGCCTTGGATGCCTCCACCAGATCCTCGGTGAGCTTTTTCAGCCGCTTGGCCTGCCGGTCGAGGACTGCCAGATACTGCGTCTGTTCCTCCGGCGAGGGGGCCTTTTGCAGCAGATCCACATAGTTGATGATGGAGGTCAGGGGCGTTTTGATATCGTGGGAAACATTGGTGATGAGCTCGGTCTTCAGTCGTTCGGAGCGCATTTTCTGCTCCACCGAGATGGACAGGCCCTGCCCCAGCGAGCTGAGGTTTTCGCCGTGCTCCCGAAGATCGCCATGGAGACGGCTCAGGTCGATGGTGCTGTCAAAGGCTCCGTCCGCCAGCTGCCGTCCGGCCTGCTTGAGGGTCAGCATCTGCCGGGCCACCAGGCAGAGAAGCAGAGTGAGGCCAAGGTTCAGCAGCAGCATCAAAAAAGTTTCGCGGCTTGCGGCAAGCAGCAGCTCCACCAGGGTCAGGCCCAGACAGACCGCCGCCACCCGCCAGGTGAGAACAACGCTGCGCCAAAGCTCCCGGATGCCGCGGATCATTTTGCGGCACAGGCGGAAGCACAGGCTGCCGCACATCCAGACCAGGGAGTTGCGCCACCATTTTCCCTTTTTGAAGCGGGTACACAGGGTCAGCAGCACGGCCAGACACAGCAGAAGCGCGGCGGTGATGATCAGGCTGAAGACAACGGCCGTGATTGCCGAGTTCCTTTGGAGAGACTCGATGGCGCGGTCGAGAAGAAGAAGAACGAGTAGGCCGCCCCAGAATACGCCGAACAGATAGAGATCCAGCGGGATCTTATCCTGAAGGTTCAGGACGATGCCCTCCTGATCCCGGCGATGGCCGGCGGCGCAGCAGAGAAAGATCAGGTCAGCCACAGCGGCAAAGGCGCAGATCACCAGCAGGGCGGGAGCCAGGATGCGGAAGCGATAGATGGTATTGAACAGGCTGTAGCCCCGGGAGTAGGCATCCCGCACGGCAGGCGGCGATAGCACACCCAGAAGGAAGGTGCAGCCGTCTATATCTTCCTGCGATACACGGCCATAGGACAGACCGTCGGCCGAGCGTTGTGGCAGGGATACATCGGTGCTGTCGGGCTTGCTTTGGGTCTTGTTCTGATTCTCAATATAAAAGCGGTAGTCGCTCTCATTGGCAAAATCGCTGATGTCCAGCAGTGTGGACTCGGCAGGAGCCTCGGCGGAGGTGCCAGACGACACAAGGACGGTGAGGGCCTCAAGCAGGTCGTCGTCGTTGGAGAGATAACGATCGGTCTGCGGGTCATAGCCGGCAAATCGCAGATTGCTGCCGGTATCGGTGTAATAGGAAGAAAGCGCATAATCGCCGGACAGGGCGTGGCGAAGGTAATAGCAGTCGGACAGCAATTCGGAAAAACAGGCATCGGTCTGGTAATAGTCGCGGACGTCCTCTGTGTAAATGCCGTAGCCAAGGGCGCAGACAGAGGCGATGGCAGACAGGGAGAGGGTGAAAACCAGCACGATCATCAGGAACAGCGCGCCGACCTTGGCGGGGAGGGAGTGGGTGAGTGGCGGCTTCATGCGCGGGCCTCCTTTTCCATCTTATAGCCCAGCCCCCAGACCACCTTGATGTAGCGGGGGTCGGAGGGGTTGATCTCGATCTTTTCACGCAGGTGCCGGATGTGTACCGCCACCGAATGCTCCGAGCCGATGGAGGCCTCGTTCCATACCTGCTCATAGATCTGCGCCGAGGAAAAGACCCGGCCGGGGTTACGGATCAGCAGATGGAGAATGCCGTATTCGCTGGGCGTGAGGGATACCGGCTGGCCATCCACCGTGACGGTCTTGTCCCGGTCGCTGAGCTCGATGCCGCCGATGACATAGCGGTCGGGCTCCTGCACCTGCGCCCCCAGCAGGGTGTAGCGCCGCAGCTGAGAGCGCACCCGGGCCAGCACCTCCATGGGGTCAAAGGGCTTGGTGATATAATCATCCGCGCCGGTGTTCAGCCCCAGCACCTTGTCGGCGCTTTCGCCCTTGGCGGTGAGCAGGATGATGGGGATGTTGGAGCTTTCCCGCAGCCGGGCGGTGACGGTGATGCCGTCCAACTCGGGCATCATGATATCCAGCAGCACCAGCTGAATGTCGTGCGCCTTGACGGCCTCCAGCGCCTGTCTGCCGTTATAGGCCTCAAAAAGGCGGTAATCCTCCTGAGAGGACAGATAAATTTTCAAAGCGGCTACGATGTCCCGGTCGTCGTCGCAGATCAGAATGTTGTACATGGCGTCTCATCTCCTTGAGACTATTGTAGCAGATTGCAGACAGCGGGGCCAGAGAAAAAACATTAAAAAATGATTAAGACCGGCAGCTTAATGGAATCTTAAGGAGCGTTCGTCTTCGTTCTTAAAAAAAGGATGGTAGGATGAGGACAAGATCCGGAAGGAGGACGCGAAATGGAGTTTTTTGAGATTTTGCAGGGGCTGAGTCTCATCTTAAAGGTGACGACGGTATATTTTGCGGCGGTGGCATTGCGCTGGATGTTTGCAAAAAAGCACAGCTGGCCGGAGGCGGCACCGCGTACCCGGTTTGCGGTGGTCATCGCCGCCCGGAACGAGGAGGCTGTCATCGGTCGGCTGGTGGAAAGCCTGCTGGCGCAGGATTATCCCCGGTCACTGTTCGATGTGTTCGTGGTGCCAAACAACTGCGAGGACGACACGGCGGGGGCAGCCTTCCGGGCGGGGGCCGAGATCCTTCTGTGCGATTATCCCGTACGGCAGAAGGGCGATGCCCTGCGGCAGGCGTTCCGGCAGCTGGAAGGCCGGGATTATGATGCCTATGTAGTGTTTGACGCCGACAATGTGGTGAATCGGGACTACCTGAAACGAACCAACGATGCCTTCTGCGTCGGTGCGCAGGTGGTGAAGGGCCGGCAGCTGGCGCTCAACCCCCGGGAATCCTGGGTGGCGGGCTGCTATGACCTGTATTTTGCGCTGCTGGATGTGGTGTACAATCGTCCACGGGCCAACGGCGGCCTTTCGGCGAAGCTGGTGGGGACGGGCTTTGCCCTGCATCGGTCGGTGCTGGAGCAGCTGGGTGGATGGAACACCCAAACCATCGCCGAGGATGCCGAGTTCGCCGCTCTGTGCGCTGCGGCAGACATCCGGGTGTGCTGGGCGCCCCGGGCCGTTACCTATGATGAGGAGCCCAACAGCTTCGCGCTGTCCCTGCGGCAGCGGAAGCGCTGGTGCAGCGGCGTGATGCAGGTGGCGGAGGGGCAGCTGCCGACGCTGCTCCACGGCAAAGGGCGGCTGTGCAGGGATATGCGTCTGTTTCTGCTGACGGCGGCTTTGGCGCCGCTGTCCCTGCTGCTGGGGCTGCTCAGCCGTCTGCTGGCGCCGGGTATGACAGATTTGACCTTTTTGGGGCTGACAGCGGGGCTTTGCTGGCTGGTGGGGGCGGCGTTGACGCTGGCACTGCAAAGGGTCACCCGGCCGCGAGAGCGGCGCAATCCGCTGGCGGCGGTGCTGTTCCCGCTATTCATGGTGTCCTGGACGCCGCTGCAGGTACTGGCGCTGTTCCGGCGCACCACCGTTTGGGAGCCTGTCTGCCACGGGGAGGGCCGGGAAAACGGGCATTTGCCGAAAAAGAAAACTGTGGCGGGGGACTTCCCACGGGGGGCGATTTGCGGTATAATAGGCGCAAGAAACCCATGAACGGAGGGAACTGCGTTATGAACAAGCCAACGCTGCTGGTGCTGGCTGCCGGAATGGGCAGCCGCTACGGTGGATTGAAGCAGATTGACCCGTTGGGCCCCAACGGCGAGATCATTATCGATTATTCGGTGTATGACGCCATTCTTGCCGGCTTCGGCAAGGTGGTATTCGTGATCAAGCGGGAGCTGGCGGACACCTTTCATCAGGTGATCGGCAGCCGGTTCGAGGACAGGCTCCAGGTGGAATATGCCTATCAGGAGCTGGAGGATCTGCCGACGGGCTTTTCTGTGCCGGAGGGGCGGGTCAAGCCCTGGGGCACCGGACACGCGGTCTATGCCGCACGGAACCGGCTGGACGGCCCCTTCGGCATCATCGGCTCGGATGATTTCTTCGGGCGCGAGACCTTTTTGAAGCTGGGCGACTTCTGCGCTAACGCATGCGATGGCACCCATCTGGGCATGGTGGGCTATCGGCTGGAAAACACCCTCAGCGACAGCGGGAGCGTTTCTCGCGGGGTGTGCGCCGCCCGGGAGGGCTTTTTGCAGACCGTGGTGGAGCGGCAGGATATTCGCCGGGAGGCGGACGGCACCATCACCTGTGCCGATGACGCGGGACGGCTGCTGCTGCCGCCTCAGTCGCCGGTCTCGCTGAATGTGTGGGCGCTGCACAGCGATGTCCTGCCGGATATGGAGGTGGATTTTACCGCCTGGCTGCGGGAGGACAGCGGCGACCCGCTGAAGCGGGAGTATTATCTGCCTGCCTTTGTGGATGGACTGGTGGGCCGCGGCCGGGCCACGGTGCGGATGATGGACACCGGTGCCCAGTGGTTCGGCATCACCCATCGAGCAGACAAGCCGCAGATGCAGAGCGCCCTGCTGGAAATGCACCGGGAGGGTGTCTATCCGCCCCTGCGGTAAGATAAACAGAAAAGTACACAAGCCCGGGAACGGCCGTTCCCGGGCTTGCACGTTTTCAAAGGGGTGGCAGGGCTATTGTCCGCAGCAACTGTCAAATCCCGGATTGCAGGCGTAGAAGTTGCGGGTCTGCAGCTGATCCTGCACATACCGCAGGGCTTCGCCGAATCTCTGGTAGTGCACGATCTCCCGTTCCCGGAGAAAGCGGATGGGCTCCAGCACATCGGGGTCATCAACCAGCCGCAGGATGTTGTCATAGGTGGTACGGGCCTTTTGCTCTGCGGCCATATTTTCATGCAGGTCGGTGATGGGGTCGCCCTTGGACTGGAAATATTCCACCGAGAAGGGCACACCGGAGGCTGCGATAGGATATACCCCCACCGTGTGATCCACAAAATAATCAGCAAAGCCCTGCTCCCGGATCTGCTCCATGGTCAGGTTGCGGGTCAG
>CAZDUQ010000052.1:0-8729 GCA_964508665.1 uncultured Oscillospiraceae bacterium
TGGTGGCAAAGGGCCATAAGGTGGCCATCTGCGAGCAGATGGAGGATCCCGCTCAGGCCAAAGGGCTGGTGCGGCGGGAGATCATCCGGAAGATCACCCCCGGCACGGTGCTGGAAAGCTCCATGCTGGAGGAGGGGCGCAACAATTTCATCGGCGCGGTCTATCTGGACACCCGGGGCGCGGGCCTGTGCTTCTGCGATATCTCCACCGGAGAGGTCTTCGCCACCCAGATCGACGGGACAGACGCCGCCGCGCAGGTGCAGAGCGAGCTGGGGCGGTTTTCTCCCCGGGAGGTGCTGCTGTCCGACGGGGCTTACAGCCGGGCGGAGGTGCTGGACTTTGTACGGGATCGTCTGGGCTCCTATGCCGAGCGGGCGGGGGAGTGGCGCTTCGTACCGGAAAACGCCGCTCAGGCGGCCCAAAAGCAGTTTCCCGGTCAGTCCGTCGAGCCCGGGCAGGAGCTGCTGCTGCGGGCGGTGGGGGGACTGCTGTCCTATCTCCATGAGACGCAGAAAAACGACCTTACCTATATTTCCCAGCTTCAAATTTACGGCCGGAGCCAGTATCTGGAGCTGGATTACACCGCCCGGCGCAATCTGGAGCTGACGGCCTCGCTTCACGGCGGGGAGAAAAAGGGCAGCCTTTTGTGGGTGCTGGACAAGACCCGCACCGCCATGGGCGCCCGTCTGCTGCGGCAGTGGATCGAAAAGCCTCTGCTGTCGGTGCCCCGCATCCAGCGGCGGCAGAACGCCGTAGAGGTTTTGTTCCGGGATATCATGCTGGCCGACCGGCTGGAAAAGCAGCTCACCGGCCTGAACGATCTGGAACGCATCACCGGCCGGGTGGTGTTCGGTTCGGCCAACGGGCGGGATCTGCGCTCGCTGGCGCAGGTGTGTGCCCGCCTGCCCGTTCTGCGGGAGTGCCTTGCGGCGCAGGAAACGCCCCTGCTGCGGCAGCTGTATGAGGAGCTGGATCCGCTGGAGGACATCGGCGGGCTCATCGAGGCCGCCATCGTGGACGAGCCCCCCTTCTCCCTGCGGGAGGGCGGCATCATTCGTCCCGGTTTCGACGCCGAGGCCGACCGGCTGCGGGAGCTGCTGGACGGCGGCAGCGCCCGTCTGGCCGCCATCGAGCAGAAGGAGCGGGAGCGCACCGGCATCCCCAAGCTCAAGGTGGGCTATAACAAGGTCTTCGGCTATTACATCGAGTGCGGCCGGGTGCACTCCCAATCCATCCCGGAGGATTACATCCGCAAGCAGACGCTGGCCAACTGCGAGCGCTACATCACCCCGGAGCTCAAGGCGCTGGAGGGCGAGGTGCTGTCCGCCAGCGACCGGCTGACGGCGCTGGAATATCAGCTGTTCACCCAGCTGCGGGAGCGCATCGCTGCCCAATCCCAGCGGCTGCAAAGCACCGCCCGGGCCATCGCCGCCGTGGATGTGCTGTGCTCCCTGGCAAAGGTGGCGCGGCAGAACCGCTATGTCAAGCCCCAGCTGGATGACTCCGACGTGATCTCCATCCGGGAGGGCCGCCATCCCGTGGTGGAGCAGGTGCTGGAGGAGGAGCTGTTCGTCCCCAACGATACCCTGCTGAACTGCGGCGACGACCGGGTGTATATCATCACCGGCCCCAACATGGCGGGCAAATCCACCTTTATGCGGCAGGTGGCCCTCATCGTCATCATGGCCCAGTGCGGCTCCTTCGTTCCGGCGGCCGAGGCCACCATCGGGGTGTGCGACCGGGTGTTCACCCGCATCGGCGCCTCTGATGACCTGTTCGCCGGCCGCTCCACATTTATGGTGGAGATGAACGAGGTGGGGGAGATCCTGAAATACGCCACCCCCCGCAGTCTGCTGATCCTGGACGAGATTGGCCGGGGCACCTCCACCTTTGACGGGATGTCCATCGCCCGTGCGGTGCTGGAGTATGTGGCCGACCGGAAAAAGCTGGGCGCCCGCACCCTGTTCGCCACCCACTACCACGAGCTCTGCGAGCTGGAGGGCACGGTGGAGGGCGTAAAGAATTACAACATCGTGGTGAAAAAGCGGGACGATGACATCATTTTCATCAAAAAGATCGTCCGCGGCGGCGCCAACGACAGCTACGGCATTGAGGTGGCCAAGCTGGCCGGTCTGCCCGAGACGGTGATCCGCCGGGCCAGGGCGGTGCTGGCGGACATCGAGACCCGGCAGCCTCAGGCACTGCCGGCACTGGCGCAACGCCCCCAGCCGGAGGAGGACGACGGCCAGCTCTCCCTTGCGGAGAACGACCGTCAGGCCATCGTGGAGCAGCTGCGGCAGCTGTCGCCAGACACCCTCAGCCCCATTGAGGCGCTGAACCTGCTGTATCAGCTGAGCCGACAGGCCAAAAACCTGTAATGTCCGGCCCGGCTCTGATTTGTGAAAACCGGAAGGAGAGGAATGACACCATGCCCCAGATCTTTCAGATGCCGCCTCAGATGGCCAACCTGATCGCCGCCGGCGAGGTGGTGGAGCGGCCCGGCTCGGCGGCAAAGGAGCTGGTGGAAAACGCCGTGGATGCCGGCGCCAGCCGCATCACGGTGGAGATCCGCAACGGCGGCGTCACCTATATGCGGGTGAGCGATGACGGCAAAGGCATCCTGCCGGAGGATGTGCCCACCGCCTTTTTGCGCCACGCCACCTCCAAGGTTCGCACAAAGGACGATCTGGAGGCCATCGGCACCCTTGGCTTCCGGGGAGAGGCGCTGGCCGCCATCGCGGCGGTGTGCCGTCTGGATCTGTTTACCCGCACCGCCGACAGCACCGAGGGCACCCATGTCCTGCTGGAGGGCGGCGAGCTGCGGGACAGCGGCGCGGTGGGCTGCCCCCGGGGCACCGTGGTGGTGCTGCGGGATCTGTTCTTCAATGTGCCCGCCCGGGCCAAGTTCCTCAAGCGGGACGCCACCGAGGGGGCTTATGTGGAGAGCCTGATCTCCCAGATAGCCGTCTGTCACCCGGAGGTAGCCATCCGTCTGCTGAAGGACGGCCGGGAGAGCTTTTCCACTCCCGGCGACGGCAAGATGCTGTCGGCCATTTACGCGGTGGGCGGCAGAGAGCTGGCCCAGCGGCTGCTACCGGTGAACGGCGGCCAGGCGGAAGTGCAGGTCACCGGCTATGTGGCCCCGCCTGAGATATCCCGGGCGGGCCGGGCCCAGGAGAGCTTTTATCTCAACGGCCGCTACATCCGCTCCAAGCTGCTCACCGCCGCCGCGGAGGAGGCCTTCAAGGGCAGAATGACGGTTGGCCGCTACCCGGTGTGCTATTTGCAGGTGCAGCTCCATCCTTCTGCGGTGGATGTGAATGTCCACCCCTCCAAGCTGGAGGTGAAGTTTGCCCGGGAGAAGGAGGTCTTCTCGGCAGTCTATCACGCGGTGTGCTCCGCACTGGAACGGGGCGATGGGGCGCAGGCCATCCGGGAGCGGGAGACCGCCCTGGCCCGGCGGGACGACCGTCCGCAGCCCGAGGGGCAGGTCGCGCATGGGGAGAAAACGGAGCCGATTCCATCGGCGGAAACGTGCCATCCCGCCCCGCTGCCCTCCCCGGAGATGGGGGAGCAGCAGCGCCTGCCCATGACGGAGGAGACACCGCCCCCCGTGGTGCAGGTGCGGCAGAAAAGCGCCGGAAGGACGCTGTACGAGGCCCCGGCCAGCGGTCGGCCGCTGGTATTCGCGCCCCGCGGTCAGCAGGCACCCACTGCGCTGGCGCAGCAGCCTGACGGGCTGCTGTACACGGCGCGGGAGCAGTCTCCGCAGCAGAAGAATGCCGCACCGGAGGTGCGGTTGCTGGGCGAGGCCTTCCACACCTACATCATCGCCGAAGATGCCGACGGTCTCTGGCTCATCGACAAGCACGCCGCCCACGAAAAGCTGCTGTTCGACCGGCTGAAGGCCCGCCTGGGGGAGCAGTCGGCCCAGCTGCTGCTGACACCCCAGAGCGTTACCCTCAGTCCCGGCGAAAAGCAGTGCTGTCTGGAGCATCAGGCTCTGCTGGAGCAGGCGGGCTTCCGGCTGGAGGATTTCGGCCGCGGCACCCTGCTGGTGCGGGCCGCCCCCATGTATCTGGAGCCCAACGACCTGCCCTTCGTGCTGTCCGACATGGCGGAGCGGATGCAGTCCTTCAGGGGTGGCGAAAACGAGCTGCTGGAGGAGCTGCTGAAAAGCGTCGCCTGCAAGGCTGCCGTCAAGGCGGGCATGGTGACACAGCCCGCCGAATTGCAAAGCTTCGCCCGACAGGTGCTGGCCGACGAGCGTCTGCGCAACTGTCCCCACGGCCGTCCCTGCGTCACCTACATCAGCCGTTACCAGCTGGAAAAGCTGTTCAAGCGGGTGCTATGAGCGGGCGGGTCGCAGTGATATGCGGGCCCACCGCATCGGGCAAAACAGCCCTGGCGGTGGCACTGGCAGAACGGTTCAACGGCGAGGTGGTGTCGGCCGATTCCATGCAGATCTACCGCCGCATGGACATCGGCACCGCCAAGCCCACGCCGGCGGAAATGCGGGGCATCCCCCACCATATGCTGGATGTGGCCGACCCCGGCGAAAGCTATTCGGTGGCCCGCTATGTGCAGGAGGCCACCCTCTGCGTGGAGGATATTCTGGCCCGGGGTAGGCTGCCCATCGTCTGCGGCGGCACCGGCCTTTATATCGACGGTCTGCTGCGGGGAACCGACTTCCAGCCCAACGGCGGGGATTCCGGTCTGCGGCAGCAGCTGGAGGACGAGTGGGAGCGGCAGGGCGCGCAGGCCATGCTGGAGCGTCTGGCCCGGGTGGATCCGGAGAGCGCCGACCGGCTGCAACCCGCCGACCGGCGGCGCATCCTGCGGGCGCTGGAGGTTTATCTGGCCACCGGCGAGACCATCACGGCCCATAACGCCCGGACGCAGGCCGCCCCGCCCCGGTACGAGGCGGTAATGCTGGGACTGAACACCGACCCCCGGCAGCTGTTGTACGACCGCATCGATCGCCGGGTGGGGACCATGCTGGAGCAGGGCCTTTTGCAGGAGGTACAGTCTCTTCTGGAGGACGGCCTGCTGGAGGGTACCGCCGCTCAGGCCATCGGCTACAAGGAGCTGCTGGCCTTCCTCCGTGGGGAGGATACGCTGGAGGCGGCCGCCGATCTGATCCGGCAGAAATCCCGCAATTACGCCAAGCGGCAGCTCACCTGGTTCCGCCGGGACGGGCGCATCCGCTGGATCGTTTATAACACCCCAGACGCGGCAGCGGCCGTCTGCCAGGAAGCGACAGAATATTTGCGCCGCGCCCTCTATAATGAGTGATGTCATATCCGGAAGCCTGAGGCTTCCCTACAGAAAAGAGGACATCACCATGGAAAACAAGTGCAATTTGCAGGATAACTTTCTCAACGAGGCCCGGCGGGAGCGGATGCCCCTGACGGTCTTTCTCACCAACGGCTTTCAGCAGCGGGGGACGGTTGTCGCCTTCGATGGCTTCACCGTGCTGCTGCTGTTTGAGGGCCGGCAGCATCTGATCTACAAGCACGCCATATCCACCATCATTCCCCAAAGGGGGCTGCGTCTGCCCACGGAGGGATGAGCGCAATAAAGGAGCTTTCATGAAGAAAAACCGTCTTTCCACCCTGTGCTCCATCGCCCTGCTGCTGGCGGTGGCGATCTATGTGGCTTATCAGGTCTTTGCCAATCTCACCCAGCAGCTCCGCACGGCAGACGCCCTGGAGGTGACGGTGGAGGAGACCCTCTCCGCCCGGGGCTGGTTCATCCGGCAGCAGCTCACCGTCTCCGGTGGCGAGGGAGAGGCGGAATATCTGGTGGAGGACGGAGAAAAGGTCTCCAAAAATCAGCGCATCGCCGTGCTGTTCACTGATGAGACCGCCCATCAGGCCTTTGACCGGGCCGCCCAGCTGGAGGATCGGCTGGAGGCGGCGGAATACGCCTATTCCATGCTCACCAGCGGCGTGGACAGCGCCAAAATGGACGAGCTGATCTTCGACAGCATCGGGAGCATCAACGCCCAACTGGAGCAGGGACAGGCGTGGCGGGTAGACGGGGATTACAGCACCCTGCAGCAGCTGGTGGCCAGCCGCGGCGCCACCGAGGCCGACAAGGAGGCCTTCGAGGAGCAGATCGCCCAGCTGCAACAGGAGCTGAAGGCCGTGCAGAAGGAATACGCCTCCGGCAGCAGCAGCCTCCGGGCGAAGGACACCGGCTATTTCGTCAGCGGGCTGGACGGCTACGAGACGGTGCTCACCGTGGACAGGCTGGATACCCTGACCCCTGCCGACCTGGATGCCCTCCAACCGGAGAGCACCGACGGTGTGGGCAGCCTGACGCAGGGCTTTCAGTGGTATTTCGCCGTGACCCTCACCGGAGAGCAGGCCGACCGGCTGCGGGGCAGCAGCAGTGTGGAGGTCTCTTTTCCGGAGCTTTCCACCCAGAAGCTGGAGCTGGAGGTGGAGCGGCTGGAAACCGGCGATGACGGCCGGGCCATCCTGATCCTGCGCAGTACCCGGATGGAAGCCCTCTGGCTCACCGCCCGTGAGCAGGACATCGACATCGTCCTGGGCAGCTACACCGGCCTGAAAGTGCCCGCCAGGGCCCTGCGGCAGAAGGACGGCCAGTGGGGCGTCTATGTGCTGGAGGGCAGCGTCACCGCCTTCAAGCCGGTGAGCTGGGTCTACAGCACCGACAGCTACTATCTGGTGCCTTGCGCCGATTCCGCCTCTAAAGGGCTGTACCGCTACGACCGGATCATTTTGCAGGGAAAAGACCTGGAAGCTGGTCAGGTGCGGTAGCGGCCGGAAAAAACCGCGAAAAACCGTGAATATTTCGGTAACTTTGCCCGCGGATGCTTGACAGCATGATGAAAAAAAGGCATAATAAAAAAGAATATAGACAGATCCGTTCTCCGGAGCGCGCTCCGGAGGGAAAGGAGTTTTGATATGAGTTTTATGGAAGACCTGAAGCGCTGGGCCAAGGGCGAGGATGAGGATGATCTGGACGAGGAGGAGCTGGAGGCGGTAGCCAACGGCCCCGGCCGCAGCCGTACCGTCCGGACGGAAGAGGACAGCGGCATCAATATCCCCGTCACCGACTTCCGCCGCAACGCCGGCAACAAGGTGGTGAACATCAACGCCACCACCCAGCTCTCCGTTGTGCTGGTCAAGCCCGAAAAGTTCGAAAATGCCGTGGATGTGGCCGACCACCTGCGGGAAAAGCGCACCGTGGTGCTCAATCTGGAGCAGACCAACAAGGATGTGGCCCGGCGTCTGGTGGACTTTTTGAGCGGCGTCACCTACGCCCAGGACGGCAAGATCAAAAAGGTGGCCAACAGCACCTTCATCATCACGCCCTACAATGTGGACATTCTGGGCGATCTGATCGATGAGCTGGAAAACAACGGCCTGTACATCTGAGGATACCACCCGTGCGAACCTTAAATTCCCTTGTGCGCTCGCTGGCGCTGCTGCTGATCCAGGTGTTGCAGGCCCTGATGCTGGTGATGGCCCTGATGTCCTGGGTGCCCCAGCTGCGGCAGTCCCGGCTGTATTACACCGTTTCCTCTCTGGTGGAGCCGGTGATCGCGCCCTTCCGCCGCCTGCTGTGGAAGATCCCGGGGATGGATCGCTTCCCGCTGGATCTGTCCTTTCTGGCCGCCTGGCTGGTGCTTTCCCTGCTGGAAAGCCTGCTGTAACATCCATAAGTGACCGCTGATAGCTCGTCCGCGGTCACTTTGTCGTGTATCAAACCATTTTACGATAGAAAGAGAAGGGGGAACTCTCATGCTGACTCCGCAGGAAATTCAGGATCAGAAATTCGAAAAAGCCGTCTTCGGCGGCTATGACATGGAGCAGATCGACAAATTTCTGGATGTCGTGCTCAATGATTACTCGTCCCTTTACAAGGAAAACGCCGCCCTCAAGGCCAAAATGCGTGTGCTGGTGGACAAGATCGAGGAGTATCGCGCCGTGGATGACGAGCTGCGCAAAACTCTGTACAATGCCCAGGTCACGGCCAGGGATACCATCAGCCGGGCCCAGAGCGATGCCGAGCGTATCCTGCGGGATGCCCGCACCGCCGCCGCCCAGAGGGTGAGCGACCTGGAGGGCCAGGTCCGGGCCGAGGAGCAGCGGCTGGAAAACGCCAAACACCATAATGCCGCATACGCCGAAAAGATCCGCCGCGCCATGGAGCTGGGGCTCCGGCAGATGGATGAGATCCTGCACGCCTCTGAGGAAAAGGAGCCCGCCCCCGCGCCGCAGGAGCCCGCTCCTGCCTGTGTCCCGCCCGCCGCAGAGGCAGAGCCGCCCGCGCCGCAGGAGGAGCCCGATCTGGAGCCGGTGGCTATGCCGGAGGAGGAGGCTCTGCGGAGCGATCCCCAGAGCGACACCGCCCGCATCTACGGCGACAGCCCCTTTACTCCCAAGCCCCGGTTCAACTTCAGCGATATGCGCTTCGGCAAGGAGTACGACGCTGAAAACGGAAATAACGATCAATAAATCAGGTCAGGAGATAAAAGCAGAATGGATTACAAAGCAACGCTGAATATGCCCAAAAGCGGCTTCCCCATGCGTGCCGGTCTGCCCCAGCGGGAGCCGGAAATGCTGGAAAACTGGAAGAAGATCGACATCTACAACACCCTGCTGAAGAAGAATGAGGGCAAGCCCCGCTCCTCCCTGAACGACGGCCCGCCCTTCTCCAACGGCGATCTGCACATGGGCCACGCCCTGAACAAG
>CAZDUQ010000053.1:0-8682 GCA_964508665.1 uncultured Oscillospiraceae bacterium
GCAGACCGCTTTTGCGGCGTTTCTCCACCGTAACATACAGATCCATATCGTCATGATCAAGAGCCTCTACCCAAAGCCGCAACTTCATATAGCCGAGAATTTCCGTGTCCTCGTCCATTTTTATATCGAAGCGAACTTTTCTTCCCTTGCGGTCGGAATCGTATTCCGTGTAATTTTCGGCGGTAACCACATTTTTGTTAAGGCTGTTCTTGGCGGTATCGAGATACAGTCTTTGATACTGTGTCCGGGGAATGGGAAAATCCTCCTCCGCACGATCAACAATATCCTTGCCGCCGGGGTTGAGAACGCTGACACGCACCCTCGGCGTTTGCTCCCAGCCGTTATCTTCGCCTTTTAAGTAGCGGTCAAAGAATTTACGCAATTCTTCGGTATGCGCCGGGTTATAGTAATCGTCCCATTCGCCGGTATTGTGAATACGCAGCCATTTCTCCTTGGATGAAATGCGGCGATACCCCTCCAATGTGCCGTAGGTGTGGATAGGATTCGTGTAGCTTGCGACAATGTAGGCAGGAATGTCGATCTTCTCCAAATCAGCCTCTTTGTCCTCCCACCAAGCATTCATGGTAGGATGTTCACACATTTCGGTGATCACATCCTCAATGCCGCCGTTTTCGGTAGACGCAAAAGAGTCGGACAGCATTTTGACAAACTCCGGCATCTGCACACCGCCACGGGTGGCAACCTCACGCCCACAATCGGACAATCCTTCCCATGGGGCGATTGCTGCCAGATGTTCGGGACGCTGGGCAGCGGTAAACCATTGAGAAATGGCAAGCCACGAATTGCCGCTCATGCCGATTTTGCCGTTGCTCCACGGCTGCCGAGCCGCCCATTCGATGATGTCAGCACCGTCTCTGCCATAGTCGCTGCCAAAGAACAGAATGATACCCTCGGAATTGTACGCACCACGAACATCGGGGTTAATAATGGCGTACCCATGGTTGCACCAATAGGCAGGATCGGGCCCCTCGAATTTCTGCAAGCCGGAGGTTGCCTCCATGGGAATACCGGCATGGTTCGGGGTATCATCCAGCCATTGAGAGCCGATCTCTTTCCCATAGGGACTCATTGCCATAATTGCAGGATGGGGCAATGAGTCATTGGGACGGAAAATGTCTGTGTAGATGGTTACACCGTCCCGCAATTTGACAGGCACATCACGCTCTAAAATGATGTCACATGGGAGCGGCATATAGCCTTTCAGACGGATAGAACCTTTCTTGAGCAGTAATTTTTCCGGCTTGTAGCCTGTGTATCTGGCACAGGGAGAATCCACGGGCAAGGCATTTCGCACCTTGACGGTCATTTCATTACCGTTTTTGTCGTGAGAAATCATGGTTCTCTGTTCCATTTATTTGCCCTCCTTGCTATTCGGCTCATAATATTCAAATCCGTTGTCCTGCTCGTACTGTTCCCCAAAAGGCTCATAGTAGCCTCTGTCGGTAAACTCATAGGGGCTGTCCTCCTTGCCCAGCACTGCCTCAGGCAGATTGATGAGCAGGAATCCCAGCACTGCCGTTGCGGCAATGGCCATAACCCATTGAATGAGCTTCGGGCGGTTCTCTTTCTTTTTGAATAACTCATAGGCAAGTCCAATGCCCACAGGCAGAAAGCCGAACAGAGAGGTAATCAGCCCGGGAGAGTACAGGGTGTTCATGCCGTACCCACCGAAAATCCCCATGTCTTGAATGCCGATGGCAATGTGCATACCCACCTCAAAGGCTGAGAACATCATTACCGCAATGGCAGCCGGTTTGCGAAAGCCCCATATCTTCAGCACAATGCAGCCTAAAACCACTGCTCCAAAGTTGGTAATCATATCCGTCAGCCGGTTCATGGGATACCGGCTAAGGAGCGTGGACCCGTGGGCGATGTTGTAGGAATAGTGCAGTCCCCCCGGCAGCACCCACTCCTCCAGCACATGAAGAATCAGCACAATAATTGCCAAGGCGCAGAGAATGTTGAGTGTATCCCACTCTTTGCGATTTTTCCAAATGCGGATTCCCAGCACAATTCCAATTGCCGCCATGACATACAGCCAGACGGACAGCCAGCCTTGCAGGATCGTTTCCATAAAAAACTCCTTTGCAAAAATATTTTTCGATACTATTGTAGCAGAAATAAAATTGTGATACAATAACACGAAAACAAGTGCTACAAAGGCTATGAAAATTGTAGCGAAATGGGGAGTGTATGATGCAGAAAATTGGAAAACTTTGGCTTGACCTATGGCTGTACCTGATGATTTTGATCAGCGGGGTTATTATGGGTATCACCATTTGTAACTGGCAGGTGTGGGACTTGCAGCAAAAGCTCTTCGCCGCAGCAACGGCACTCTTGCCGATTCATGTTTTGGAGGAATGGCATTTTCCCGGCGGATTTCACACCATGTACAATCTCATGGCAAAATCAAGCTGCCCCGACCGCTATCCCATGAATCGGATGAGCGATATGTGGACGAATCTTGTTGGCGTGCTCTTTGGCTGCGTGGTATTGTTGGCGGGAGTGAATCCCTTCTTCTGCGTGATGCAGCTGTTTCTGTGCGGTGCGGAGGTGTTCGGTCATTTCTCCGGGGGCATTTTTCTGTATGGGCAGTTTAAGAACAAGGGCAAGCGTACCATTTACAGCCCAGGTATGGCCACTACGATTTTTGGCTATATCCCCATTGCCATAGGCATTGTCTTTTCGTTCTTTGCTCAATCTGCGCCTACGGCCGCAGAATGGATTCTTGCCATCGTCAGCGGCATGATGCTTGGCGGCATTTCTCTGAATCTGCCCGAAAAACTGTTAAAAAACGAAAATACACCTTACGGCTACACCTGGGGTGACGGATATCTGAGCAAATATACAAGGGAAAACGGGAAAAATGTATCACATCAGTCATGACAAACGAGCCGCCCAGTCTGCAGAACTCATCTATAACGGATTGCTGCAATGCCTTGAAAAGAAGTCTTTTGATCAGATAACTGTTACCGATGTGCAGAAAGCCTCCGGCGTGGCACGGACAACCATTTACCGCTGCTTTGATAATCTGTCGGACATTCTCTATTGGCGGTGTGACCTTGCTTTTCGGGAAGCATTGCACTTTGCCGAGCCGAACGGCAAGCCGGACGAATGGCAACTGATGGAAAGTTATTTTTCCTATTGGACAGCCCATAGCGACATTCTGAAACTGCTCATCGACATCAACCGGCAGGACATCATTTATGCCTGTCACATGAAAAACGCAAAGGCATTGGAGCAGTCCTACGGCAAATTGCCGGGAATGGATGAAGTGAACAGCCGTTATTTCATGGCCATTCGCACCGGTGTGACCATCAGTGTGCTGAAGGCATGGCTGGACGGCGGCAGAAAAGAAACTGCAAGGGAACTGTTTGACATTCTCGTGGGACAGTTTGCATCGTTGTCATCGGCAATTTCGTAGGAAATGTCAAATTCCCCGCCTATTTTAAAACCCATGGAACAAGCAAGCCCGCACGGATAGAATCTGTACGGGCTTTACTCGTATGGGGTTGATAAGGAAGGGAATCAGGTCTGATTTCCGGCGAACTGGGTCATATACAGCTCATAGTACTTGCCTTTTTGGGCAAGGAGCTGTTCGTGGTTGCCTGCCTCTATGACCCGACCCTTGTCCATGACCACAATCTTGTCGGCGTCCCGAATGGTGCTCAGGCGGTGGGCAATGATCAGGCTGGTACGGTTTTTCATGAGCCTCACCATGGCATCTTGAATCTTCTTTTCCGTCCGCGTGTCCACGGAGGAGGTGGCTTCGTCCAGAATGAGAATCTTGGGGTTAGCCAGCACCGCTCGGGCAATGGCCATAAGCTGCCTTTGCCCATGGGACAGGTTGGCACCCGCCTGTTTTAAGAAGGTCCGGTACTTCTGGGGCTGCCGTTCAATGAAGCGGCGGATGTTGCTCATGTCCGCTGCCTCCACCATGGCTGCATCGCTTGCGTTCAGGTCGGCGTACTTGATATTGTTCTCAATGGTGTTGGAGAAAAGCACCGTATCCTGCAGAACGATGGCAATGTTCTTTCGCAAAAAGTCTCGGCGAATGTCCTGAATGTTCACTCCATCCACTAAAATTTCCCCTCTGTCTACGGGATAAAAGCGCATGAGCAGGTTGACCACCGTGGTTTTTCCGCTGCCCGTGGCTCCTACCAGGGCAATCTTTTGCCCGGGCTCCACGTCCAGGTTGAAATCATACAGCACCTGCTTGCCGGGAATATAGGAAAAGTCCACGTGGCGGAAGGATACCTTTCCTGTCAGGGATGCAAGCTCCTTGCTGCCCCTGTTATCCTCATCCGGCTCGTCCAGCAGGGTGAACACCCGCTCCGCTCCGGCAATGGCCGTCTGAATGGTGCCGTACAGCTGGGCAATCTCGTTAATGGGGCGGGAGAACTGCTTGGCGTAGATAATGAAAGCGGACACGGTGCCGATGGTAATAAGCCCCGTATAGGCAAAGTATCCTCCGAAGGCAGCCACAATGACAAAGCTGATGTTGGAGATACAGTTCATAATGGGACCCATGGAGCCACCTAAAATCTCTGCCTGAATGCTGACCTTTCGCAGCTCGTCGGAGGTATCGCAGAACTCCTGTATGACATCCTCCTGCTTGTTGTAGGCCACAATGGACTTGTATCCCGTAATCATTTCCTCGGAGTGTCCGTTGAGCTGTCCCAGCAGAACGGAGCGTTTGCGGTAGATTTTCCGCATGACCGTGGACATCTTTCTGGTAACCACCAGGGTCAGCAGCACCGTCACCATGGTAATGAGGGTCAGCTGCCAGCAGTACCAGCACATAATGGCAACAGTGCCGATAATGGTCAGCACCCCGGATACCAGGGAGCCAATACTCTGGGAGATGGTGCTGGACACGTTCTCCACATCGTTGGTCATGCGGCTCATGACGTCCCCGCTGGAGTGGGTGTCCAGATACTTGATGGATAAATGGTCAATCTTATTGAACAGATCGTGGCGCATCTGGCGGGTAATGCTCTGGCTCAGCCGTGCCGCCGTCAGGGACTGTCCCAGGGTAAAAAGGATGTTGGCCAGGTACACCCCCAGCAAAAGGAGGGCGCAGGTAAGGAGCTTTTCCCATTGCCCTTCCTTAATGGCGTCAATGGCACTGCCCTGGAGGGAGGGAGCCGCCAGCCCCGCAAGGGTAACAAGGAGCACCGCCAGCAATAGCAGAGGGAGCATTTTCCCCGTATGGCGGAAGTATTGCATCAGGCGACTGAGGGTGGCTTTGGTATTGGTGGCGTGCTCCACGGCTTGCCCCATGCCTCTGCCGGGGCCGGGACGGCCACGGAAGTTTACCCGGGGCGGCATGCCGGGCTTTCCGGCACCGCTGTTGCCGTAAATGCGCACATTTTCCTGAGGGGCGTGCTCAAATCCTTTTGGCATTTGTTTATTTTCCATTTGCGTCCCCACCTTCCTTCAGCTGAGAATGATAAATGTCCCGATAGATGTCAGAGCAGCATAGCAGCTCCTGGTGGGTTCCCATGGCAGAAACGGTGCCGTTGTCCAGCACCAGAATCCGGTCTGCCCCCCGAATGGAGGCAATGCGCTGGGCAATAATGAGCTTGGTAGCCTGAGGGCATTCTTTCTTCAAGGCGGTATACAGGTTGGCTTCGGTCTTTAAGTCCAGAGCACTGGTGGCATCGTCAAAAATGAGAATCTCATGATCCTTCAACACCGCTCGGGCAATGGAAATACGTTGCTTCTGGCCGCCGGAAAGGGAGTGCCCCCCCTCGGTGACGGGGGTGTAATACCCCTCTGCCTTGGCACAGATAAAATCGTCTGCCTGGGCAATCTCTGCCGCACTCTTAATCTCAAAGGGGGTGGCGGTTTCCTTGGACCAGCGGATGTTCTCTTCAATGCTTCGGGAGTACATCTCAGCCTTCTGCATGACAATGGCGATTTTATCCCGCAGAGCGTTTAGCTCGTAGTCCTTTACGTTCCTGCCGTCCACCAGAATTTCTCCGTCGCTTACGTCATAGAAGCGGGGAATCAAGTGGGCAAGGGTGGTCTTGCCGCTGCCCGTTGCCCCGATGATGGCAAAGGTTTGACCGGCATCAATGCGGAAAGAGATGTGTTCCAATACGTTCTGTCCGTCACTGCCGGGGTAGGAGAAGCTGACGTTCTTAAATTCCACCGTGCCCTTTTCCTCGGTATCCCCCCTATATTCTCCGCCGAGGAGAACTTCTGGCGCCTGCAGTACCTCGTTGATACGGTCGGCAGATGCCTTGGAGCGGCTGAAGGTCTGGAAAATGTTGGCCATAAAGGTGACGCCGTGGAGAATCTGGGAAAGATAGGTAATGGCGGCCATAGTGTTGCCGGGGGTAATGCTGCCGCCGGCTTTTGCCGTGTATCCCCCTACCAGCAGCACCGCCACCACGCATAAATTCAGCACGATGTTCATGCAGGGTCCCATAAAGGCCAGCAGGGTTTGTACCCGAAGGTTTTCCCGAACCAGAGCATCGTTGGCTTCATCAAACCGCTCCAGCTCGTACTCTTCCTTTACGTAGGCCTTTACCACGCGGGCGCCTGCCACATTTTCCTGCATAATGTGGTTGATATTGTCCAGCTTTTTCTGTACCCCGGCAAAGAGGGGAGAGGTACGCTTGAGAAAGAACACCGCTGCAAGGACCACAAAGGGCAGTCCGCAGGCGGCGATAAGGGAAAACTTGGGGGACTGGCGATATAACATGACGATGCCGCCTAAGAACATGACGGAGTTGCGCACCAGCCCTCGCACCAGCATCATAACCGTCTGCTGTACCTGGGTGACATCGTTGGTAAGTCTGGTGACCAGCGACCCGGTGGAAATTTTATCCGTCTGCTGGAAGGACAGGTGCATGATTTTGGCAAATACATCCTTCCGCAAATCGTTTCCAAAGCTCTGGGCGGCCAGATTGGCAAAGACGCCGCATAATACACCGCACAAGCCTCCCAACATGACGGTGAGAATCATCTTTATCCCTACCCGAAGGATGAGCTCCACATTGCTACCCAGGACTCCATCATCCACAATGCTGGCCATCATGTCCGGCTGCAACAGGTCTGCTGCCACTTCCCCCACCATGAACAGAGGGGCAAGAAGACAGAAAAACCAGTACTTTTTCAGGTATTTCAGCATATAGGCAGCTCCTTTCGGATAAAGTCGGTAAGCTCGTGGAGAATGGACATAAGCTCCTCCTCCTTCTCTGCGCCAATAAAGGCGGTGATGGCATCGTCGGATTCATTGAGCCGTTTTCGCAGCCGAAGGGAAACCTCTTCACTTTTTTCCGTAAGATAAAGTTTGTAGCTGCGCTTGTCCGCCGGGTCAGGCTCTTTTCTTAAATATCCCTCTTCCACCATGCTCTTGACCACCTGGTTGACGGCAGAAGTGGTCACATTCAAAAACGCTGCAATGCTCTTCTGGCTGGAACCGGGGTTGCGATGCAGAAACATGATGATGGGGCGGTAGGAGTCGGGAATCCCCACCTCCAGGGCGATTTGTCGAACGTGGTCATTCCACGCTCCCTTTGCTCGGGCAATGCCGTGCATTAAGGTCCATCTTTTGTTCATAGCACACTCTTTCGTTTAGATATAATTAAGCTCTTAATCATTTTAACAGCCCTTCCCTTTCTTGTCAACCAAAACGTGACAGCTCCTGATACAAAAGGCGGCTTGTGCTATAATACTGTGAGGTGGGAAGAGGGGGCGGCGGAAGGGCTAAGCCCTTCTCTTAGGCGGGCGGGAAGCAAAGCCTCCCGCCCACCTAAGGGTTCGCACAGCGAACCCGCCGCCCCTGCGCCCGCTAAAATAATTTTAAAACCCCTGTAAGATTCTTGCCGGAGAGAAGTCTTATAGAAAGAGAAAAGGAGGTGGTATGGCAATGGAGTTTAAGCAGGTATACAAAACTTACTTTACGTCGGTGTATGCCTATATTCGACACCTTTCGGGGGATGCCCATGTGGCAGAGGAAATTACCAGCGAAACCTTGATATCAGGCATACCCGTGAGGAAAACCGAGCGACTTACGGCTTGCTTGCTCGGTATGACACCTCCACAGACAGTTATGGGGACACCGCCTTCAACGTTCATTCTTTAGAGCTGTGGTCCGCTCATTTTGATGAGAAGGAGGGATGGATTTGGGTTTACTATTCCTCCAAAACTTACAATCACGATGGGAGTATTGCCTGTGCCGGCTCAAATATCCCTGCCCTTTGGCGGGTGGAGAAGAGAGATACCGGAGAATGGGTCGTAGTGCAAATTCGGGAACATCCGTAAGATAAGGAGACAGTATGCTGGATGCAATGTATAGCAGGATGATGTCAGGTACCGTCCTTGGAATGTTTTCACAGGTGGTACCTGTCACCTGTTTCGTGGGCCTTATTTACGCTCTGCATAGACTTACAACTGGGAGTGGAGCTGCTTCAACCCATTGTGGGACGCAGCTTTGATGTAGACGATGTGCTTTTGAATCTTGCGGGAATCCTGGCGGGATACTTTATAGGCTTGCTTTGGGAAGCCTATCAAAAGAGGCGGCAAAAGAGGGAGCAGACACCGAAAAACAAAGGCAATCGCCTGTAACTGTTCAAATGTCACTCAGCTGAATGAATAATATATTTTACAAAATATCCATTTTAGAGGGGATTCGCCCTTTTATCACCT
>CAZDUQ010000054.1:0-2475 GCA_964508665.1 uncultured Oscillospiraceae bacterium
TGATGTGGGAGGAGCTGGACTGCCGCACCGACCTGTACAATCTGGATCTGCACGAAAAGCATTATCTTGGCGAGCTGCTCACCGAGATCTATGAGGAGCTGGTGGAATACTGGCTGGACAATGCCTACAACCACAGCATCCACAACCGGCCCCGTCTGCACCGGGTCATCGAGACCAGTCCCTTCGCCGGATAATCGCCCCGCACAAGTACAAAACGCCCCCGGGATGCTTGACATCTCCGGGGGCGTTCGTTTCGATACAAGGCAATTATCATCGAAAAAAGCACCTGCGAATGCAGGTGCTTTTCCTGGTGGAGACTAGGGGACTCGAACCCATGACCTCTCGCGTGTGAGGCGAACGCTCTAACCAGCTGAGCTAAGTCTCCGGAACAAGGGTGGGACGCCTCGAACGGCGTCCCGATATTGGTGACCCGTACGGGAATCGAACCCATGATTCCGCCGTGAAAGGGCGGTGTCTTGACCTCTTGACCAACGGGCCGAAATGGTAGCGGCGGTGGGACTTGAACCTACGACCTGCCGGGTATGAACCGGATGCTCTAGCCAACTGAGCTACGCCGCCATTCCGTTTACTTGCCGTAACAAGCAAGATTTATTATAAAAGAATGCGGCCCGTTTGTCAAGAGATTTTTTTCAAAAAATGACGATTTCCAAATACTCACATCGCCTTGATGGTGTAATACACCGCCGATGCCAGCAGATAAATGCCCAAAAACAGCGCAGCGATCAGGGCCGCCTTGCCGCCCAGCAGCGCAGCCGCCGCCACCAGCAGCAGCATCCCCAGATAGGCCGCCAGCGTATAGCGGAGATCGAACTGCCGGCCCAGCACCTGCTCGGTCAGTGCCTGCAGCCGACCCTTGCCCAGCAGTGCCAGCACGACGGGGATCAGGCACAGCACAGCGGCCAGCACCAGCATGGGCAGACGCTCCCGCGCACCGGCATAGCAGCACCAGGCTCCGCCGATGGACGCGGCAGAGGCCACGCAGAAGGTGAAAAACTGCCGCTCGTACACATAATTGACCAGATACAGCACCGCACCCACCGGCAAAAGCACATACAGGATGTGCATGCCGTTGTAATAATCCAGCGCCAGGATGCAGCTGCTGACGCAAACGGCCAGCGCGCACAGAGCGAAGAAGCCGCTGTTCAGCACCCGGTCAGTGCGAAGGGTGCCCCGCTTTTTCGCGGTGAAACAGACGATGAGCAACACCACAAAAGCCACGGCGCTGACGGCCATCAGAGCGTTGTTGGCGATCTGCCCCTGCATAAAGGTGGTGCCAAAGGTCATTGTTTCATACAAAAAGGACATCCCCCACAGCACCAGCGCAGCCACCAGGAAAACGGCCAGGATGCGGCGTGCCGCCAGATCCTGCTTCTGTCTTTGCTTTTGCTTGTGGGTCTGCTTCTGTTTCCAGTTGTTCTCGTTCAACAAAACTCACTCTCCGATATCAAAGTTGCCTGTTTCATACATAATGGCGCACAGCGCCGCCACCGGCGCTGTCTCGCACCGGAGGATCCGCGGGCCGATGGACACGCAGTCCAGTCCCGCCTCCTGTGCCAGCGCCGCCTCCCGAAGCGAAAAGCCGCCCTCCGGCCCGGTCACGACGGCAAAGCGCCCGCCCTTTCGGCTCTTCAGCACCGACGAAAGGCTGCGCTGCTGCTCCTTTTCATACAGGAACAGTCGGCAGTCCGCCTTCGCGGCCTCATCCAGCGCCCGGTCAAAGGAGACAATCTCCCCCACCGTCACTGCGCGGGAACGCTGACACTGCTTGGAGGCTTCCAGCGCGATGCGGGCGTAGCGCTGCCGTTTCTTTTCCAAATCCCGCTCCTCCAGCCGCACCACGCAGTGCTGGGAGGAAAAGGGCACGATATGGGAAACGCCGCACTCCACGCATTTCTGGATGAGATAATCAAACCGGTCGCCCTTGGACAGCCCGGCATAGACCGTCACAAACGCGGTAGGCTCGTTGTCGAAGGGCTCTGCCTCCAGCATCCGGGCGGTGACCCGGTTCTTTTCCACCTGCTCCAGAACGCAGCGCCAGGCCTGTCCGTCACCGCTGCAAACGGTGATCTCCTCCCCGGGATGCATCCGCAGCACGCGGGAAATATGCTGTGCATCTGTGGGTTCCAGCTCGATCCGGTCGCCGGAGACCCGCTCCTCTGTCACAAAAAAGCGCATGTTGACTCTCCTCGCATTTTATGATTATACCAAATCCTTCCCCATTTGTCCATGGAAAATCGAAAAGTTAAGAATTTTTAAGGGTTTCCCTCTTCATTTTTAAGCGTTTTCTGCCTTTTTGCAGCACAGCATGACCCAGCCATCCCGGGCGATCTCGTTTACAATGACCATTCCCGCCTGCAGGAAGGTATCACGCACCTCCTGCGCCCGGGTGTCGATGATGCCCGAGAGGATCAGATACCCGTCATCCTTCAGCCAGCCGGGCAGATAGGGGGACAT
>CAZDUQ010000054.1:2575-8667 GCA_964508665.1 uncultured Oscillospiraceae bacterium
GATCCAGCTGCTCCATACACATCCTCGTGGTGGCATGAGAGCCCGTGCCAAAGCTGGACGCCGGATCCATGGTCAGCAGCACCCGGCCCTCCGGCAGCTCATCCTGCTCCCAGCTGGGACAGACGTGCAGCCGCCGGCCAACATCAAAGGGCTTGTAATACTGCTTCCAGTTGTTCTCCCAGTCCTCGCTTTTCACGGAGGAGACCTCCAGCTTCAGGCTGCCGTAAAAGCCGCTTTCGTCCTGCGCCTTCAGCTGAGACAGCAGCTCTCCCATCTCCCGCAGCATCCGCTGCCCCTCCTCATCGGGCGGCAGATAGCAGCTCACCGAGGGCTCCCGCCGGGGGTTGTCAAACAGCTGCTCCTCGATGTAATCCCACCGCTTCACCGGCGCGTTGACAAAGTCCTCGATGGTCTGGGGATCGTCCACCTGCGCCCCGCCGGTGATCTCTGCCAGCAGCTCGGCCAGTAGCTCGGCCGCTTCGTGGGTGGTCTGGGTACGCACTTCAATATAATCCATCGTTTACCGTTCCTTTCCTTTTTCCAAAAAATCCACAGCCGCCGCCGCGGTGCGACAGAGACAGGTCACGGCCTCTGCGGGCCACTGCCCGGCGGCGGTCTCGCCGGTGAGCATCAGGGCCTCCGCCCCATCTAAAACCGCATTGAAAATATCGCTGACCTCCGCCCGGGTGGGCACCGCCCGCTCCTCCATGGATGCCAGCAGCTGGGTCACCACCAGAAAAGGCTTGCCCCGCGCCCGGCACAGGGCGGCGATCTCCTTCTGGATGGCCGGCAGCCGCCACAGCGGCACCGCATTGCCCAGATCTCCCCGGGCAATGACCACCATGTCGCACAGGTCGATCCACTCCGACAGGCTTTCCAGCCCGGCAAGGTTCTCCACCTTGGCGAGCAGCCGGATGTCCCCGCCGCCGCAGGCGTACAGCGCCTGCCGCAGAGCCAGCAGGTCTTCCCTCCCCCGGACAAAGGACTGCATCACCCCGGTGATGCCCATCCCCTTCGCCAGGCGGAGATTTTCCCGGTCATCGGGCGTCAGCGCGGGCATGGGCACCGTCAGCCCCGGCGCCGCCACGCTCTTTCGCGGCAGCAGCGTCCCCCCGCGGGAGATCAGCAGCCGCCCGTCCTCTGTCACCCGGCCCGCCAGTCTGCCGTCATCCAGCAAAAGCTCCTGTCCGGGCTCCAGCCGTTCCAGCAGCGGCTCCGGGAGAGCCAGCTCCTCCAGCAAAACGCGCGCCCCCGCCGCCAGCTCCAGCGGCAGCGGATTGCCCGTCCGCAGCTCCGGGCCCTGCAGATCCATCAGCAGCTGTGGCCTTTTGCCGCATGAGGCCGCCGCCCGGCGGGCCATATCCAGCCACGATCCGCTTTCGGCCAGTGACCGATGGGAGAGGTTCAGCCGCAGGCCGCACATCCCCGCCCGGAACATCTCCCGCAGGATGTCCTCATCCGCACAGGCCGGCCCCAGCGTCCCATAAAGCTCCATCATTCGTTCAGTGTGAACTCCCAGCTACAGGCGCAGCTGTCGTCGTTCATTTCGGGATAGCAGCTGATACAGCGGCAGGTGATGCGGTCATCGATCACCCGGGCAAAGCCGCTGTACTCGGTCTCGCCCACCGGCTTGCAGGGGTGCCATTCCATCCCCTTGCGGCTGCGCGCCGACTGCACCCGACAGTCCAGCGTACGATAGACCAGCCGGTTGCCCTCCCGCACGATCTCATCCCGGTTGATGTTGGCATACAGCCGCAGCCGCAGCGCCTGCTCCAGCCCGTCCAGCCCCGCCCGGTCGGGCAGCTTCAGGAATGCCTTGAGCTTCTTTGCCTCGATGACGGTGAACTGGCTCCAGATGGCCACATCGTGCTCCATGGCCTCGTCCATGCCATATTTTTTCTCCACCGACTGGAACCACACACCGTCCATGGCCAGCCAGTTTTTACAGTAGATCCCGATCAGCTCCTCCAGCTGTTCCCGGGTCATGTTCTCCAAAGCGCTGTTTTTCATTGGTCCTCTCCTCCGTTTTTCCGCGATGCGGGGCCTTCCTCCGCGATCTTTCTCCGCGTCCACCCATCCAGCTCGGCCTTCAGCTTTTGCAGATAGGGCGAAAACGCCACCTTGTCCCCGCCATAGGTCAGCTGCAATTCATATTCCAGCGGCAGCCAGGAGGCAATATCGCTCTCGTTGTGCTGGATCACCGCCTCCAGGTTGTCCAGCGCCTTGTAAAGGCGGGCCTCATCGGTGTCCATCCGCTCCATTTCCTCCAGCAGCGCCAAAAACCGCTCCCGCGCCGGCTGAGAAAAGCCCTCGATCCACCCGTGCAGCAGCCGTTTTTCCTCCGTCCGGTGATCCCCCGTTTTGTCAAAGGCCGGAATATCCCCGGTGAAGCTCTCTCCCAGATCGTGGATGAGACACATCCGGATCACCCGATCCATGTCCAGCGCCGGATACTCGTCCTCCAGCAGCATGGCCATCAACGCCAGCCGCCAGCTGTGCTCGGCCACGCTCTCCCGCCGACCGGAGGAGGTATCGCAATGGCGGGTGACGCATTTCAGCTTTTCCGCCCGATGCAGGATCGAAAACAGCTCCTTTGGCTCCATAAAGCGCCGCCTCCCCGTTTTTGCTTAAAAATTCAGGGATATCATACCATATTTTTTCTCCGGATACAAGGCGGCAGCTGGCAAAGCGCGCATATTTCCCATCGTGGCGGCGATCCCGCCGCAAATCCTGATAAAAAATTAAGATTCGTCAGCTTGACAGCCGCTATCCCAAGCCATATAATATAAATCGTTCGTTGTAAAACGAACAATTTCAATTCTCGTTGAAGGAGGGTCTTCCATGCCGCCCAAGCCGAAATTCACACGGGAGGACATCATCCACGCCGCCCTGGAGCTGGTCTCCCGCAGGGGGGCCGATGCCCTGACCGCAAAGGAGCTGGGCTGCGTCCTGGGCTCCTCTGCCCGGCCGATCTTCACCGTCTTTCACAGTATGCGGGAGGTACAGGAGGAGGTTCGCGCTGCCGCCATGCGCCGCTTTGAGGAAAGCGCCCGCCGCCACGCGGTGGATGCACCCCTGTTCAAGCAGGTGGCGATGCAGATGGTGCGGTTCGGTCTGCGGGAGCCCAAGCTGTACCAGCTTCTGTTCATGAGGGAGCAGCGGGACGCCGCCTGTCCGGACAACGCCTTCGGCGCGCCGGGCGACACGGCCGATCTGTGCATCCGGGCCCTGCGGCAGGATTACGGTCTGCGGCAGGAGGAGGCACAGGCGCTGTTTGAGCATATGTGGATCTACATCTACGGCGTGGGCACGCTGTGTGCCACCGGCGCCTGCCGCCTCTCCGAGGAGCGGCTGGGCGAGATGCTCTCCACTCATTTTCACGCCCTGATGCCCCGCTACCGGCAAAACGCCTGAGCAAGCCTGTTTTCTGAGAAAGGAGCCTCATGCAGGAGCAAACGAAAAAATGGCACCGCCTGTACCGCGTCCTGCGCTGGTGTGTCAAGACGGTCTATCCCAAAATCACCCTGTCCGGCGTGAAAAATCTGCCGCAGGAGCCGTGCATCCTGGTGGGCAATCACAGTCAGCTGCATGGGCCCATCTCCTGTGAGCTGTACGCCCCCGGGCGGCATTTCACCTGGTGTGCCGGAGAAATGATGCACCTGAAAGAAGTACCCGATTATTCTTTTCGGGATTTCTGGTCGGAAAAGCCCCGCTGTACACGCTGGTTTTTCCGCCTACTGTCCTATGTCATTGCCCCGCTGTCGGTGGTGATCTTCAACAATGCCAATACCATCGGTGTCTACCACGACGCCCGGCTGATGTCCACCTTCCGCACTACCCTGAGCAGACTGGAGGAGGGCTCCAACATCGTCATCTTCCCGGAGGGGCCGCAGCCGGGAAATCACATCGTCAACCAATTCCAGGACCGGTTCGTGGATGTGGCCCGTATGTATCACCGGCGCACCGGGCGGGCGCTGTCCTTTGTGCCCATGTACCTTTCCCCCGCGCTGAAGACCATGACCTTCGGCCCGCCGGTGATCTTTGACCCGGCCGCCCCTGCCCAGCAGGAGCGTGAACGCATCTGTCAGACGCTGCGCGCCGCCATCACGGCCATGGCCATGGCCATGCCGGAGCACACCGTCGTGCCCTATCGCAACATCCCGAAGAAAGCCTATCCCTGCAATCTGCCAAAGGAGCCCCTATGAAAAAACCCGTCGTTGATTATCGCCAATTCCGCCTTTCCCGGCTGAACGATCCGCAGTTTTCCCACCTGAAGCTTTTGGGCTGGTGGCTGGTCTACTTTGCCCTGTTTCTGCTGACGGAAAATCTCATCCCGCTGGAAAGCTGCCATGTGATCCACTGTCCGCTGGATGACCTGATCCCCTTCTGCGAGTATTTCCTGATCCCCTATGTCCTGTGGTACTTCCTGGTGGCCGGATCCCTGCTGTATTTTGCGCTGTACAATATCGACAGCTTCCGCCGTCTGCAAATTTTCCTGACCATCACCCAGCTGGTAGCCATGGCGATCTACATCCTGTACCCCAACCGGCAGGATCTGCGTCCCGAAAGCTTTGCCCACGACAATCTGTTGACCTGGGGCGTGGGGGTGTTGTATAATCTGGACACCAGCAGCAACGTGTGCCCCTCGCTGCACGCCGCCTACTCTCTGGGCATTGCTTCGGTGTGGAGCAAGGAAAAGGGCGTCTCGCCCTGGGTCAAGGGCGGTCTATGGGCGTTTGCCCTGCTGGTGTGCGCCTCCACCACCCTGATCAAGCAGCATTCAGCGGTGGATGTGCTGGCAGCTGTGCTGCTGTGTCTGTTGGCCGAGGGCATCGTTTATAAAGACTATTGGCGGAACCGCCTGCGGGTCCGCGTGAAGTAATGAGGAGAAATGAGAAAATGGGAAAGAAATTCGGTGACCGGAAAGACGGCAAGCGTCTGACCAAAATCAGTTCCATGCACTGCATCATGCCGCTGATGTACCCCAATCGCTGTGATAATGAGGCATTTATCAGCGAGCGTATCGACTTGACGGCCATCAACGCCTATCTGGCGGAAAAGAACGCCAATGACCCGGAATATGCCTATAATTTGTTTCAGATCATGGTGACCGCCATGCTGAAGACCATCACCCTGCGTCCCAAAATGAACCGCTTTATCGCCAACAAGACCATGTATCAGCGCAACGAGGTCTCGGCGGCCTTCACGGTAAAGAAGATTTTTGACGACAACGGCGGCGAGGCCCTGTCCTTCATCCACAGCAAGGAGAGCGATACGCTGGACACCATCCATGACGAGATCTTCCGCCAGGTCTCTCTGTGCCGCAGCGAGCAAAAGGATCAGTCCACCTCTGCCATGGATGTGGTGCAGAAGCTGCCAGGCGTTTTGCTGCGGCTGGTGGGCGTCATCGTGCGCTTTCTGGACCGTCACGGCTGGATGCCCCTGTTTCTCATTGGAACAGACCCCTTTTATTCCTCCGCCGTGCTGTCCAATCTGGGCTCCATCAAGCTCAAGGCCGGTTACCATCACCTGACCAACTGGGGCACCTGCTCGGTGTTCTGCACCATTGGCGAGATCCGGAAGATGCCCTTTTACGATGACGACGGCAACATCACCATGCGGGAGGCCGTGGATCTGGGTCTGACCATCGACGAGCGCATCGCCGACGGCTATTATTATTCCCGCACCGTCCGCCTGCTGAAGCACCTGCTGGAGCATCCCCAGCTGCTGGAGCGACCCCTAAACGAAGAAGTGGAGTATTGAGATTATGAACGAGATCACCGCAAAGACCCCCTGGAAGGCTTTTATGGGCGATGTGCCCATGCACCTGAATTATTTTGAAGGCACCATGTTCCAGGCCGTGGAGTCCATCGCCCGCCAGTATCCCGAGAACATTGCCTTTGACTTCATGGGCAAATCCACCACCTACCGCAAAATGATCCAGGAGATCGAGACCTGTGCCCGTGCGCTGCGCACCATCGGCGTGCGGCAGGGCGACCGGGTCACCATCGCCCTGCCCAACTGTCCCCAGGCCATCTATCTATTTTACGCCGTCAACCTGGTGGGCGGCATCGCCAACATGATCCACCCCC
>CAZDUQ010000055.1:0-8551 GCA_964508665.1 uncultured Oscillospiraceae bacterium
ACGAGCTGATCGTCACCGGCAACATGAACGATGTGACCTCTCAGGACACCCAGCTGGGCACCAAGGTGTTCATTTACGACAAGAAGGCGGATAATAGCTGGAACCAGAGCTATTACCGCGATGACAAGGTGTATGGCGAGGGTAGAGAGATCCAGATCACCGATTACGGTAACCGCATGGTCTGGGGCAGCACCAGCGTGGGCAACATCATCAACTCCACCGACACCTCCAAGCTGGACTATCCCGAAATCGTCACCGCCGGCTTTATCGACAACGAGAAGAGCAAGCAGCAGCACATCAATGTGGACGACAGCGACCCCATCGGCGTGTCCGTTCTGCAGGCGCAGGAGGTCATCGACAAGAACAACAAGTTTACCGTCACCTACACCACCACAGTGGACGGCGAGACGGTGACGAAAACGATGACCTCGGTGAACGCCATCTGCTCTTATAAAGAGGTTCTCAACCAGAAGCTGGATTCCAACGGTTGGACGAAGGGCGGCTTTTTCGAGAGCGAGGACGTGAACAGCCTCCTGCAGGTGCAGGTGTATGCCGCCAAGGGGCTTGGCGAGGCGGAGTCCGTGTTCATCTCCGGCTCGGTGTACTGCATCAACAGCAACGGCGAGCTGGAAGAGGAATATAAGCATGATACCTTCAAGAGCAAGGACAAAGGCGCGGACGGCGATACGATCACCAACACCACGGTCGTGGCCGTCACCGCCGGCAACTTCAACGGCAACGCCGACGGGCGCGAGCAGCTGATCTTTGTCACCTGCCTCAAGCAGAGCGGCTACAACAATGCCTACTCCCGCATGTACTGCTATTATTACGATAAGGATACGGGCGAGTACGGCAGTGAGGACTCCTACTACCTCACCAAGCACAAGGGGCACTTCTATTTCACCCTTGCCACGCTCGACACGGATAACGACAGCATCATCGCCAAGCTCGAAAGCGTGGAGCGCGACTACAGCGCCCCCACCGTGATGGCCATTCTGGAGGCCGTGCCCTATTTCGCCGAGACGGAGGAAAAGGGCGAGGGCGAGACCGTTTACGGCCTGAGCAGCTCGAAGGGCGAAGGAAACTCCGACAGCTTCGGCTATACGCTGGGAAGTTCTCTGGGCTACGAGTGGGAAAGCAGCGTTGCGCAAAGCGGCGCCGGCTTCTCGCTCGCCGTTGACCGCGCCTACAATTGGGACACCGAGCACACCAAAACGGTCACCTATGAGCTGGAGATGTCCAACACGGGTGGTGACCACGTTGTGTATGTCAGCCGCTACCCGATCGTCACCTATACGTATCGCGATCAGAACGGCAAAAAGCTCGTGGTGGAAAAGGTCGGCTCGCCTGCTGTCTCCATGATCACCGTGGAGAAGTATAACGAGGCGGCCTCGGCGTACGGCCTGCAGCTCATCACCAGGGAGACCACCGGCATCTCCACCGCGGGCGACCCTTACAGCTATGTGCGAACGGCCACCGAGCTGGCCGCGAATAACATGACGGAGATCGTGCAGTTTGACGGCCTTGGGAAAAAAGCCAGCAGCACGGACACGAGCGGCGGTTGGGTGCAGTATTCCTCGTCGGGCAAGGTCAACCAGATCATGGAGGTCAACAAGGAGACACAGAACACCTTTAATTATAATCTGGATATCTCGCTGACCGTGTTTGCCAAGGTCGGCGGCGTGACCGCCAGCGGCACCTTCGGCTTCTCGTACGGCTACTCGAAAACCTCCATCAACGGCAACTCCGTCACCAAGTCGGGCGGCGTGGACGGCGCGGAGTTCGATGGCTACGACTTCCAGTGGAAGTTTGCCGCGTGGAACTGCAAGCTCAACGGCGACACCGTCCCCGTGCTGGGCTACTTCCTCAAAGACGTGGTCTCCCCGCCCTCTCCCCCCGAGGGCATCGCGGCGGAGAGCGTCACCACCGACAGCATCACCCTGCGCTGGGCGAGCGGCGCCCGCAGCGCCACGCAATACCGCATTTACCGCGTGGGTGACACCAGCGACACGGATTATATCCTCGTCGGCGCGGTGAGCGGGGACGAGACCTCTTACACACTCACCGGTCTCAAGCCCGGCGAAACGTACACCTATGTCATCCGCGGCGTGGCCTTTGAAGAGGACGGCGACGCGGTGGAATCCGTGGACAGCGCGCCTGTCACCGTGCGCACGCAGACGGAGGGCAGCAGCGTTGCGCTGAAGCTTTATGGCGTGACGGATAACAACGTGCTGCAAAGCACGGGCGCGACCGCAACGCTTTCTGTGGAGGTCAGTGGCACAAACGGCGGCTCGATCTCCTATCAGTGGCAGATGCTCAAGGCAGGCGCGGCGGGCGCAAAGGCCGGCTGGGTCAGCGTAGACGCGCTTGACGGCATCGGCGCAGTGAGCGGTGTAACGAGCAGCACCCTCAAGCTCACCACCATCGACAGCAGCCTCAACGGAAGCTCTCTGCGCTGTGTGGTCAGCGTGATCTCAAGAGCGGGCGATGTGGAAACGTACTATTCCCCCATCGCCACGCTCGACCTCAGCGGCCTTCCGACCACCACCACGATCTCCCTGAGCGGAACCGGTGTAACGGGCAGCGGCAGCATCACCGACCCCTATGCGGGCATGTCGGACTATGAGCAGATCAGCGCGGTGATCAAAACCGACTATGTCATCACGGCGCTGAGCTATACGGATGCTAACGGCAAGGTGTACGACATCTATTCCTATCAAGCTGATGAAAGCTCTGAAAAAGTGTATGTGGCCGTGAGCGGCGACGACTATTACGCCGCGACCGTAACGGTGACGGATCCGGCACCTTATCCGGGAACAAAGGTCACTTCCATCGGCAGCAAGCTGACCGTGAAGCCCGACAGCTATTACTATACCGACGGCGAAAACACCGTAGCCTACACGATTCCCGAAGGCTTTAACGGCGAGACCACGGTGTGCGAAACGGTGCAGGTCAACGAAACGGATGCCGAGATCTATGTCAAGTATTACGCCGTAAGCACCGACGACGAGGGCGGCATCACCTTCACGCCGTACTGGCTGCGCACCACGGATTCGACCGGACAGTATTACACCAAGGGCGAAGAAGGCTTTGACTATGCGGCTCCCCAGCCCAAAGCCGATGCCGACCTGCGCAGCGTGTATTACGAGAGCGAGGACGGAAAGCTGCTCATCCTCAGCGCCGCCGCACTGACGGGCACGGATGACGAGGGCAACGAGATCATCCTTGTCTCCGAGTACGACCGCTACGAGGTATACACGGAGGACAGCGACGGCAATGTGACCTCGAAGACCATTTGGCGTGAGCAGGACACCGGGCTTTATGACGGCAACAGCCTGTATGCCGACTTCACCGGGCTGAGCACGGTTTACAACTGGCAGGAAGTGTACACAACCGTGACCTCCACCGAGGCGAGGCCCGGCACCCAGCTCACCCTGAGAGCCTATATGAAGGACCCCGACAAAAACTTTCTTGACACGACTGTGGTCTTCACCATCACCAACACCACCACCGGCGCGGTGACGACGCTGACCACTACCTCCGACATCACAGGTGTCACCTGGACGGCGCCGGACTACGGCCTGTACCGCATCGTGGCCACCTCCTTTGCCACCATCGGTGCAAAGTCCTCCACCAGCGAGTGCTATTACCTCGCCGATGACAACGCGACCACCTATCGTCTCGCGCTGATGCAGGGCGAAACACAGATCACCAGCCTCACCTATGATGATAACAGCTCCGTGAAGCCGGTGCTGGAACAGAAAATCGGCGATACTTGGACTGCCGTGGACAGCGATGTGATCTACCGGGCAAATAATGTCAATCTTACCGGCGACACCTACACCCTGGATGCGGCGGGCAGCTGTGTGTTCTCCGCGCTGGTGGACGGCAAGACGGTCGCCACCTCGGTTTTGACCGTGAACAAAAAGGCCATCACCGTCACGCCGGTGTGGGACACTGCGGACGGCGCCGCCAACACCGTCCCCGCGTTTGACGATATCACGCTGCGTGTCACCGATGCGCAGGGCAACGAGCTCAACAACCGCATATTGGATGGCGCGATGACGGTCTGGTGCAGCCTTTATGACATCGACGGCAGCATCAAGCGCAGCAGCACCTCCGGCACCTATCGGGTCACGGCGGTGTATGGCGGTGTCAATAAGGATTTGTTCCTCTCCCGCTACGATGTCACCGTCAACACTGCGGATATCTTCTATTCCTCCGGCGCGCTCACCGTGTACATCGCAAGCGGCGAAAACGGAACGATAAGCGCCCGCTATATCGACCCCAGCGGCACGGAATTTGCCTTTGACAGCGGCAGCCAGATCAGCATGGACTACGGCCTCAAATTCGTCGCCGAGCCCGACGCGGGCTGGTCGGTGGACACGTGGACGATCTATGTGCCCTGGAAGAACAATAACGGAACGGAGGGAAGGGTTTCTCTTCTTGACGGCTATTGCACCAGCTACGGCAACACAGTGGAGCTGAGTGTGGAGAAGATGAAACTGATTCAAGGCTGGATCAACAGCGGCTCTTATCTGAAAGAGATCGATGTTTCCGTCACCTTCACCAACAACACCCATAAAATCACCTACAGTGCCGGTAATAACGGCAGCCTGACCGCAACGGCGGGCGACTGCGCGATCAGCAGCGGCATCTCCGTGGCGCACAACGCCTCCGTCACCTTTACCGCCACCCCCGCAGAGGGCTATATGGTGGACAAGTGGACGGTTGACGGCGTGGAATACAAGTGGGACAGCGGTGACCTCTATCGCGAGGAAACGCTGACGCTTGAAAGCATTTCTGCCGATCACGAGGTCACGGTGTCCTTCGCCGCAGCGGCGAGCACCGCCGTCTACACCTCCGCCGTGGATGAAAACGGAAGTCTCTGCCCCGGTGTCACCATCACTGTGACCGATGCGGAGGGCAATGCGCTCACCGATCTGACGGCGGTTCCCCAGTCTGCCAGTCTGGTGTTTACGGCAACGCTGGACAACACCGCCTCTGCCGTGATCAAAGAGTGGCAGATCAGCACCAACGGCTCAAGCTGGACCACAGTGAAAGGCTCCGGCGGTCAGAACACGATCACGGTCTACGAGCACGCCGAGCGTCTTGAAGTCCGTGTTGTGGTTGCCGTGGCGCAGACCTACATCCTCAACTGGAGCGCAGCCGACGAAAACGGCATCGGCTATGCCGCCGAGGGCGTGGAGCTCAACGCATACGCCAACGGTGTACAGCTTGCAAACGGAAAGGCATTCCCGGCCCTCACCTCCGTTGACTTTGTGCTCACGCTGCCCGATGGGTTTGAGCTTGTGGGCTGGACGGACAACGTGACGGTTGATCCCGCTGACAATACGCTTGCCCGCCTTGAAAGCCTGACGGCAGACACCACGGTAAAGGCGACCGTTCGGAAAAAGGCTGCTGTAACCGTCAGCTATCAGGTGCTCGACACCGGTGACGGTGTCAACGGCACACTCACCGCCGCCGTGGGCGAATCCGCTCTGGAAAGCGGCGAGAGCGTGCTCTGCGGCGAAACCGTGGTCTTTACCGCAACCCCTGAGAGCGGCTATCGCGTACAGGCGTGGACGGTGAACGGCGTGACGCAGACAGGCACCGGCAACACCCTTCCCCTTACCGTGACGGAGGATCTGTCCGCCCTTACTGTCACCGTATGCTTCATGCCCAAGGGCGACAGTCTCACCTTCTCCGCCGGTGAACACGGCAGCATTACCGATGTGACCGTGAACGGCAGAAGCTATGACTTCTCCACCGGCCTCATTGTTTCGGAAGGCTCGCAGGTCGTTGTTACCGCGCAGCCCGACACCGGCTACGAGATGAAGGCGTGGATGGTGGACGGCGCGGTTGTGTCCGGCGAAACCGAAAATACCTTCACCTGGATCGCCGATGGCGAGAGCGGCGCGGAGATCCGCGCAGAGTTCCAGCCCGTTGCCTACACGGTGGAGTGGAGCGCGCAGAACGGCACGATCTCGGCAGACGGGTATGATGACGCGGAAAGCGCTTCGATCCGCGGCGGCGAGACCGTCACCTTCACCGCGCAGCCCGTTCCCGGCTTCCGGTTTGACCACTGGACGGTGAACGGCGAAGTGCAGGAGGAGACCGGCACGACCTTCTCCTTTACCCTGCCCACCGGCGCAGAGGGGGACACGGTCTATCAGATTTCAGCCGTCTTTGTGGCGGAGGACATTCGGTATACCGTGACCTACGGCGCCGTTGGCAGCGGCAGTATCAGCGTACCCGGCGGCGAAAACGGCGAGATCACGGTGAATTCCGGCAGCAGCATTACCTTTACCGCCGCGCCGGATGACAGCTGGATCGTCCGCGAGTGGCAGGTGGACGGCGTCAGCGTGCCCGGTTCCGCCAATCAGCTCAGCTACACCCTGGAAAATGTGGCGGCAGCGCACGACGTGACCGTTGTGTTCCAGGCTGAAGTCCTGTTCCGCGTTGGCTATGAGATCACCGGCGAAGGCGCTCTGGAGATCACCGAGAACGGCAGCGCACTGCCCCTTGCCGCCGGACAGACCCGGACACTCTCTGCCGGAACAAGGCTGGTGTTTACCGCCGTTCCCGCGATGACCGGCAGCGACAACCGGACGATGGTTTCCCAGTGGCTGGTCAACGGTACGCCTGTCACAGCAGACAACCTGGCAAGCCTTGGCGTGACCATGCTCCATCCCCTGTCCAACATTCTGACTATTGAAAGCCTTCAGACCAATGTGACCATTGAAGTGGTCTTCGCGGATTACGAGGGCTACGCACTTCCCACCGGCGGCACAGGCTACACGGTATCCGCCATCACCCGCACACCGGATGACACCGCACCCGGCAGCCGGATCCGCGAAAACGGCGATCTGACCTTCACAGTCACCCCCACCGACATTGGTTTCCTTGGCAGGCTGATCGTCAACGGTTATGACTGCATCCTCTCCTCCGGTGAGGCGGTCGGCTGTGATAGCGTTTCCTCCGTGGACAACGGTGACGGCAGCTACACCGTAACCGTTTTCGGCGTGACTGCCGATATCGATATAACGGTGGAAATGTACAGGCTTGTCATCAGCGACGAGCTCACCGTTCCCGCGGTGTTTACAAACGACAGGCAGTTCAACACTGTAGAAAAAATCCGGGAAGCGCTTGATGACGAAATGCTCGACTATGAGGATGGCACTGTCTACTACGATATCAGCCTCATGTACTTTGACGAAGACACAGGCGCCTGGCGCCAGGTCAGCGCCGAAAGCTTCCCCGCTGACGGCGTGGATGTGACACTCCCCTATCCCGACGAAACGAGCCGCCGCGACAGCTTCTGTCTCGTGCATCTCATCACCTCTGGTGAGCAGATCGGAACGGTGAAGACGATCGACCTCAAAACGAAATCGGATGGCCTGCACTTCCATGTCACAAGCCTCTCCCCCTTCGGCCTGAGCTGGACGGAATATTCGTCCGGTGGCTCTGGCTCGGGCAGCGGCTCCGGTTCGGGCTCGGGTTCGGGCTCGGGTTCGGGCTCGGGTTCGGGCTCGGGCAGCGGCTCCGGTGACAACGGCGGTTCCGTCTCTCTCGACGAGCCGGACTACAGTTCCATTCCCAACACGTTTGCGGATATCAGCATCAATGACTGGTTCTATGAGGATGTGGCGTATGTCTATGCCCGCGGCCTGATGAATGGCACCGGCGAGACGACATTCAGTCCCGATTTGACCACCACCCGCGGCATGATCGTGACGATCCTGTACCGGCTGGAGGGCGCGCCTGACGTTCCCGGCAGCTGCCCCTTTAAGGATGTAAAGACCGGCTCCTACTACGAAAAGGCCATCATCTGGGCGGGCGCAAGCGGCATCGTCAGCGGCTACGACAACGGAAGCTTCGGCCCGGACGATCCCATCACCCGTGAGCAGATGGCGGTCATTCTGTACCGCTATGCCCAGTACAAAAACCTGGATGTCAGCGCTGGCGAGAACACCAATATCCTCAGCTACAGGGATGCGCTGAATATCTCCGGGTACGCCTTCCCTGCCATGCAGTGGGCCTGCGACGAAAGCGTCCTGAACGGCAACGACGGATACCTGATGCCTCAGAGCAGCGCCACCAGAGCCCAGGTCGCAACGATCCTGCGTCGCTTCTGTGAAAACATTCTGAAGTAACGGGATCCGGCCGCGATCAGGCAGCCGCACAATCATAACAAAAGCAACAGCAGCGCAGCGTTCGGTTTTGCCCGTCCGCTGCGCTGCCGTTATTTTTCAGGAAAAAACCAGTCACCATGCTCCGATACGCCGCGTTTCACGCGTTGGAAGACGTGTCGAAGGAAATCCGGCAGGGGGGCATATGCGCCTTCGCTCTGCGCTGACGCAGCGTCGCTGACTTTTTCCGCTCGTTAAAAGAGCTTTCCGCAAAAAAGCAGGTTCTGCGGCAGTCCTTTCCGAACCGCCGCAGAGCCTGTTATCGTTGGAATATGAAAAAGCACCTGCATAAGCAAGTGCTTTTTTCTGGTACGGCGTAAGGGATTCGAACCCCCGACCTTTTGGTTCGTAGCCAAACA
>CAZDUQ010000056.1:0-1259 GCA_964508665.1 uncultured Oscillospiraceae bacterium
TAGAAGATCAGGGACAGCACCGTGGCAGTGGTCCAGCCGATGGGCCAGGCCGTCCAGATTCCGGTGGAGCCCAGCGCCGTGCGGGACAGCACCAACGCCAGGCAGACCCGCAGGGTTAGATCGGTAAAGGTTGCGATCATAAAACGGTTCATCAGTCCCGCGCCCCGTAGGACACCATCGGCGATGAGCTTGGCTGCCACCACAAAATAGAAGGGTGACAGGATGCGCAGAAACATCAGACCGGTGTGCATGGCCTGCCCGTCGGCACCTTCCAAAAAGATCCCCAGCAGCGGCCTGCCCGCCAGCAGATACAGCAGGCATAGCGGGAGACACAGCATCCAGACCATTTTCAGCCCGGCGAGGAAGCCCGATCGGATGCGGTCGTATTTGGAAGCACCCAGATTCTGCGCAGTGTAGTTGGACAGGCCGTTGGCCAGCGTGGTCAGCGAGGTGATGACCATGTTGTTCAGCTTGACGGCGGCGGAATAGCCGGCCATCACAGCGGCACCGAAGCCGTTGATGACGCCCTGGATGATGATATTGCCCACCGAAATAAAGCTCTGCTGCAAGGTGCTGGGAATGGCTACCACGGCAAATCGCCGCAGATGCGCCCAGGAAAAGATCCGAACCGGCCCCTCTGCGGAGATCCGGCGAAATCGGCGGAACACCACGATCAGCGCCAGCACACAGCTGACGCCCTGACAGAGAAAGGTGGCCCAGGCAACACCGGCCACGCCCATGTTAAAGGTGGTGACAAACAGGATATCCATCCCTATGTTGGACAAGGAGGAGCAGGCCAGAAAGATAAAGGGCGTTTTGGAATCCCCTAGCGCAGAAAAAACACCGGTGGATACATTATAAAAGAACACAAAGGGCAGACCCAGCACATAAATGTCCAGATACAGCTTGGAGTCGGCAAAGACCTCCTGGGGGGTTTTGATGAGCCGCAGCAGCCCGTCGCCAGCGAGCAGACCCACCAGCATCAGCACAAGACAGACCGTCCCGGTGGCGATCAGCGCGGTGTAAACGGCCGTCTTCAGGTCGGAATACTGCTTCGCGCCGAAAAACATGGACGCGATCACCGAGCAGCCGATATTGCAGCCAAAGGCAAACGCCAAAAAGATCAGCGTGATCTCATAGCTGTTTCCCACGGCAGCCAGGGCGTTATCACTGATAAAGCGGCCTGCCACAAAGCTGTCGGCCACATTGTAAAGCTGCTGGAACAGCACGCTGCCGAACAGCGGAAGGCAAAACTGCCA
>CAZDUQ010000056.1:1359-2600 GCA_964508665.1 uncultured Oscillospiraceae bacterium
AGGGTGATGACATGGCCGGGCTGGTTCAGGATCCATCTGGCCACACGGCGGTTGAAGGGCTTTTCCACATGGCCGATGCCGCAGCCGTACATCAGCACCCGCGCGCCCCGCAGCCGGGCCGCCCAGATGGTAAACAGGTAATAATACAGCGACCGGCTGGAGGTGCTGTCCTGGATCAGGCTGCCGCCGCCGTTGATGAACAGCTTGGTGTGACCGGCAGCCCGCAGAAAGCGCGCCACATCAAAGGTATAGATGGCCCGGACGCCGTACAGCAGGCGGGTCTCCTCCGGCTTTCGAGTCATGACGGTCAGCGGGATCAGCGGGTCGATGGAGCGCATGGAGGTGATGATGGCCCGCAAAATGGCCTCGTCCCCCGAATTGCCCTTGCCGTAGGCACCGCAGATCAGCACCTCCCGCCGCCGGGGTGCCTGCTCCAGATGCAGGATGCTTTCGTAGATCCGGCTCTGGGTCTGGGCCATGCTGTCCAGCGAATACAGGGCAGAGGCTTTTTCATACAGCGCTGCGGCAAAGCGCTGCCGCTTGTCGCCGTCCAGACTCAGCTCCAGAATGTACCGCGCAAAGGTTTCCACATCCTTCGGACGGAAGATATAGCCGTTTTCCCCGGAGTCGATCAGGCGGCTCATGCCGCCTACATCGGAGGTGATGACCGCGCAGTTTTCCCGGATGCCCTCTAGCACCGAGTAGGGGAAGGACTCGGAAATGGAGCACAGCACATCAATATCGCAGGCAGCAAAAAAGTGGGGCACATCGGTGACCCAGCCCATAAAGCTGACGCTTTTGCCAAGCTTCAGGCTTTCGGCCAGGGCGCGGAGCTTTTCGGTATCCTCACCGTCGCCGCCGATGAGCAGCTTCAGCCGGGGGTTGTCCTTTCGCGCAAGGGCAAAGGCGCGGAGCAGGGTGGGGATATCCTTGACCGGTGTGAGACGGGCCAGGATGCCCAGCACCACGTCCCCCTCCTGATAATCGATCCCCGACCGGCGCAGCCAGTCGCTGCGGTCAAAGGGAGCGGCCTTTTCGGCAAAGTCCAGGCCGTTATAAATGCTCATGCATTTGTGCGGGTCAAAGCCCCGCTGGATGAGCATGGAGCGGAACAACTCCGATACCGTCACATAATAATCGATATGCCGCAGAGCACGGGCATTCATTGCGCCGATGGTAAAGCGCTTGGGTGCGCTGTTCATATAGTCCAGCTGATAGTCACTGTGAACCGTTGTGATGAC
>CAZDUQ010000056.1:2700-5750 GCA_964508665.1 uncultured Oscillospiraceae bacterium
TGGGTCTTGGCGCCGCCGCGGTCACCGCCGCCGGCGACATGGAATATTTTCATACAAGGATCCTCCCTGTCAGCTTACATACATAAATCATTATAGAACAAAGCACCCGCCACGGTCAAGGCTTCCGTTAATTTTTCATGTCACCTCCGGAAAAACATTGATTGACCGAAAAAACTGTGGTACACTATCCCCATGAAAACAAAGCTGGAGGGGTATTTTATGGCCAAGCGGGAACGACCGGAATTTATCGAACAGTACAGACTGGTAGCCCATCGGGGCCTGCATGACAGGGATGCGGGCGTGCCGGAAAACTCCCTTTTGGCCTTTCAGCGGGCGGTGGAGCGGGGCCATGCCATTGAGCTGGATGTGCGCATCACGGCGGACGGACAGCTGATCGTCTTCCACGACCTGGAGCTGGAGCGTATGACCGGCGTGCCGGGGCAGGTGAGCCGGTGGACGCTGCGCGACCTGAAAAAGCTGCGTCTGCTGGGCACCGAGCAGGCAATCCCCACCGTGGACGAGATGCTGGAGCTGGTGGCCGGACAGGTGCCACTGCTGGTGGAGATCAAGAACGACAGTCCGGCGGATGTGGGCCGGCTGGAGCCACTGCTGATGGACAAGCTCTCCCGGTACGGGGGACAGGTGATCCTGGAATCCTTTGAGCCGCAGGTGCTCATCTGGCTGCGGCGCAACGCGCCCCAGTACATCCGCGGCCAACTGGGCTCTTACAGCAAGCGGGATCCCAAATTGACCAATTACTGCAAGTATCTGCTGTTCAATCCTGTGGTAAAGCCGGATTTTATTGCGTTTCATATCGGCTCCATCGATCATAAGCTGCGCCTGAGCTGCAAAAAGCATGGCCTGCCGCTGATCGGCTGGACGGCCCGCACCAGGGAGGAGCTGAAGCGGGCGCGGCAGCTGTGCGACGGTATCATTTACGAGCGGGTGGATCTGTCGGAATAAGGAAGCTGACCAACAGCGCGGAGGGACATGATTTCCTCCGCGCTGTTTTGTTCTATTTGGGCTGTCTGCCGCATAAGCTCTGGCAGGTGATGCAAATGGAACGCAAAAAAACAGGACATGGAGCTCATGGCATCGATCGGCGCTTGCCGGCGCTGGGCCTTGCGGTACTGTTGGGAGGCGTCGGCGGCGGCGTGCTGTATGTCCGCTGGGAGGGACTGCGGGCGTTGTTCTCCCGGGAGGGAGCGGCCGCGGCGTTCTGGCCCTGCTTTTGGCCGGAGGCGGCCCTGCTGGGCCTTGTGCTGCTGGCGAGCTTTTGTCGGATTGGCTGTCCACTGGTGCTGGCAGCGGCCGGCATCAAGGGCTTTTGGCTGTCGGCATTTTCGGCGCAGCTGATCGATGGCACAGGCGGGACAGGCTATGTCCAGGCGCTGTGTCTGGGATTGGCACCGGGGTTTCTGTCACTGACGGCTTTGCTGCTGCTGGGACGGCAGGCGATGGGCTTTTCGCTGGCGCGGCAGCGTCAGCCAACCGGTAGCCGAAAAAGGCTCCGTCCGGACGGAGCCTACGGGCTGACTTTTGGGATATGCCTGAGCCTGACGGCCCTTTCCTCCTGGCTGACCTGCCGGGTGGCCCCGGCGCTTTGGACTGCGGTGGAAACCGTACTGATTAAAAAATAGAGACGGGAGGCTCTGCTCCCGTCTCTGTTAAATCGTCTTTCAATCTTTTTTATTCAATGACCACATCGGCTGTGGCGGTGACCACGCTGACAAAGGTCTGTCCACGGCTGACCACCAGCGGTTCGCCATCCTGGGTGTAATACCGGATCTCGCTGTTGTAGCTGTCCTTTTCCCAGGTGATGGGGATGTATTTCCCCTTGGTGAAGAAATATCCCTCGCCGCTGCCGGTGGTCTGGATGTCCACCAGCTTGTATTCGCCCCCCAGGTCGGTGAGCGCCATCCGCAGTACGAGCACGTTGTCCACTGCCAGCTGGCAGTCCATCCAGCCGTCCATCTGGGGATCGCCGTACTGATAGCGCAGATATTTCCCGCTTTCCGCGTCATATTCGAACCAGGGCTTGTGGCTGGCGCTGAAGGTAACCGTGACCTTGTTGGCCTCCTGTCCTTCAACGGCGCTGTTGTCGCTCCATCTTTCTCCAAAGGTAAAGGCGGAGGGATGCTCGCTCTGGCTCAGATCCTTGCCCTGGGCCTCCAGCTTCTCCATTGCCAGTTGCAGGTATTCACCGGTGGTGTACACCGAATGCTCATAGCCCATTTCCTGCTTCCGCTGGGCATCCCGGAAGAACACCGTACCCTCCCAGCTGCCCTTAATACCGTCGATGCTGATGAGCTCCTTGCGGCTGGCAATGGCCTCATAAGCCGGCACGCTTCCGCCAAAGTGGATGTACACCGCGCCGTAGCTCTGGGCGATGTCGATGTAATAGGGCCGGGCCGAACGGATGCTGGCCAGCTTTTCGATCTTGCTGTAATCCTGGAAGATCGCCAAAAAGCGGGTGATGCGCCCCTCGGCCAGCATTTCATAAATGATATCGGCCTGGGAGATACCCCACTGAGGCAGGGCGCGAATCATATTGTTGACCATCACAGCCACCGGCCGTCGGGTCAGCGCCTCGTCCGAGATGCCGTCGCACAGACCGGTAAGAGGGTTGACATTTCCATCGGCCACGAACAGATCAGGATCGGGCTCCGGTTCGGGTCCGGGCAGAGGCTCCGGCTCCGGCTCGGGGATCGGCTCCTCCACGACAGGCGGCTCGGAAGAGACGGGTTCCTCTGGGACGGGCTCTGTCTGTCCGCAGGCGGTGAAGAAGGCAAGAGACAGGCACAGGGTCAGCAGCAGCGCCGAGATTTTTCGCAGCATGGCAAGATTCCTCCTGTTATTATTCCACCGTGCCGCCGGAAAGCAGCAGCAGCAGTTCGGGATAAAGGGTCTCCGCCCGGCGGCGGAAGTTGTCCTCCAGCAGCTCGCACTGGCGGCGCGTCATGGCCAGCACCTCCACGCTCAGCTGGTCGGACTGGGCATCGCAGATCTTCAGCTGAACGGTAAAGGTGCCGTCCGGGTTTTCCCGATGG
>CAZDUQ010000056.1:5850-8249 GCA_964508665.1 uncultured Oscillospiraceae bacterium
ATTTTAGCACAGTTTTCCGCAAACTGCAATTTCTTCTCTTGCTTTTTTCGGAAAAGTGCGCGAAAATAAGAAAAATGCTTTGCAAAGGAGCCATGCCCTATGACAATAGAGTCCCTGATCCCCAACCGGCTGGATGAGGAACACGATGCACTGGTCATTCTGGATCAGACGCTGCTGCCGGGAGAGATCCGCTACCGCTCTCTGAAAACCACCGACGAGATCTGCCATGCCATCAAGACCTTACAGGTGCGCGGCGCGCCGGCCATTGGCGTGGCGGCGGGATACGGCGCTTATCTTGGAGCGAAAAGTGCGCCCGATATTGATTTTGACGCCTTTTACGCCTGCTTTTCGCAGGTCTGTCACCGACTGGCCTCTGCGCGCCCCACGGCGGTCAATCTCTCCTGGGCGGTGGAGCGGATGCGGCGGCGGGCGCTGTCTCTGCGGGAGCGGCCGGTGAGCGAGATCAAGACCGCCCTGCGGGAAGAGGCGCTGGCCATCCATCGGGAGGATATCGCTCAGAACCGGGCCATCTCAGAACACGGCCTGTCTCTGCTGAAGCCCGGGGACGGCATTTTGACCCATTGCAACGCCGGCCCCATCGCCACCTCGGAGTACGGCACCGCCCTGGGGCCGATCCTGCTGGGACAGGAACGGGGCTACGGCTTTCGGGTGTTTGCCGATGAGACCCGTCCGCTGCTTCAGGGTGCGCGGCTCACCGCGCTGGAGCTGCACCGCGCCGGTGTGGATGTGACACTGATCTGTGACAATATGGCCTCCATGGTGATGAAAAACGGCTGGGTACAGGCCTGTCTGGTAGGCTGTGACCGGGTGGCAGCCAACGGAGACACCGCCAACAAGATTGGCACCTCCGGCGTGGCCATCCTTGCGAAGCATTACGGCATCCCGTTTTATGTGCTGGGGCCCACCACCACCATCGATCTCAGCTGTCCCACCGGGGATCAGATTCCCATTGAGCAGCGGGATCCGGAGGAGATCCGCTCCCTGTGGTATGAAAAGCCCATGGCACCGCCCTGCAAGACCTTTAACCCGGCCTTTGATGTCACCGATCACACCCTGATCGCCGGCATTGTCACCGAAAAAGGCATCGCCCGACCGCCTTATACCGAATCTCTTCGGGCGCTTTTCGCAGAATAGACACATAACCGCCCCCGCTGTGGCATAGACTCCGGCAGGGGTGGTGATTTTTTACGATGGAGGATTTGCGCATCGCCGTGCTGGAGGGCCGCCGGGGCAGACAGGTGGAATATGCCTTTCGCTACCCGCAGACGGCGTCGGGACGCACGCCCTTTGACCGCTTCTGGCGGCAGACGGCAGTGGGCTTGCAGCGGCAGACCGGCCGGGAACCGGGCCAATTCCCCACAGTACTGGCCTCAGAATGGCAGGAGACCCGGCGGGACGATCGCTTTTGCTCGGGCTTTCTGGATATTTCCCGCCGCATCGGCCACAGCGACTGGAGCCTGTGGCGGGTGTCCGCCACCTTTTCCCGCACCGGTACCGATCCGCTGCCGCTGGGACGGCTTTTGGGCCGGAACTGGCCGGCCCGGCTTCGGATTCCTGTGCTGGAGCGTCTGGCCGCAGCGGAAGGGGAGACCCCATTTTTCCGGGGCTGGCAGCGGCGCGCGGAAGCTCTGCTGGGCGGCGGACGCTATTATCTTACCGGCGAGGGTCTGTGCATCTGGTTCCCGCAGGAGACGCTGGGCCCGAAAAATGCCGGACTGCCCACCGTGCTTCTGCTCTATAACGCTCTGGACATCCTGCGCCCTTTGTGTTAAAATGAGGGAAAAGCAGGGGAGGTCTGTCGTATGGAAGAACGGAAAAAGCTGGGTTTTCCGGGCCGGATCGGTCTGGCGTTGCTGCTGCTTGTGCTGGCCGTTGTCTGTTATCTGTCCGCCGGACTGCCCGATCTGTCCCTGGGGCTGGGCCGCTGGGGCCTGTACACCACCGACGGCGAGAGTCAGTATCTGGCCGCAGCCTATTTGCAGACCGACACCCGTGATCTGCTCATCACCGACCGGCAGGCGACGCCCGTTGACGGCGCGCTGGTGCTTTATGAGCTGGACGGCCGCCGCACGGTGGATCTTTACGACGACCTGCTGGGACGTCCCGTTCTGGCTGCCGAGGGCAGCTTTACCGCGCCCGAGCAGGTGACCTATATCCTGCGGGAGGGCGGCACACTGCTAAGCTTTCTGTATCAATGGCGCTGGATTGTCTGGGGCGTGACGGCGGCGCTGCTGCTCACACTGCTCCTCCTTTGCCTGACGGCCAACGCCCGTTGGCGCCGTCGCCAGCAGAAGCTCATGCGTAAAAGCTTCCGACTTTACGGCGAAAAGTACGATCAGGAAGAAGAAGACCTGGAATATTAAAATTCTTAAGAAATT
>CAZDUQ010000057.1:0-8083 GCA_964508665.1 uncultured Oscillospiraceae bacterium
GCGCCCGGACGCCCTCTGAGATCATCCGCTCCCAGCGGTCGTTGTAAAAAGAAATGTGGATGGCGATGGTCTTGCTCATAAAAACTTCCCCTTTTCTGCGTAATCTGCCAGAATATGATTGAGCTCGCCCCCCAGAATGATTACCACGCCGGTGAGGTAAAACCACAGCATCAGGATCATCACGGCGGCCAGCGAGCCATACAGCACCGAGTAGCGGGACATATTGCTTACATAATAGGAGAACGCCGTGGTGGAAAGGTACCACAGCACCACGGCAAAGCCCGCGCCGGGCAGCGCCTGCGAAAAGCGGTAGCGGCCAAAGCCTACCACGGAATACAGCACCGTCAGCACAAAGAACAGATAAAGCGGGGCCACCAGATTGCGCAGGATGCTCCACAGTCGGATGAACAGCTGAGGGATGGTGAAATACTGATCTACCCACAGCAGCAGGTTTTCGCTGACCATGGCGATGACCAGCAGCACCAGCAGCGAGACCAGCAGCAGCACGGCGCAGCTCACCGAGGCCACCGCGCCGAACAGGCCCCGGCGTTCCAGACCATAAGCCCGTGAGAGCGACCCCAGCAGCGAGGAAATGCAGCGGGAGACGGCATAAACCGCCAGCACCAGACAGACATAAAGCAGAAAGTGGGTGTCCAGCCCCTGAATATAGGTCAGATAGGTATCCAGAATGCCGGTGAGCTGGGTCGGCAGCACCAGCGCGTCAGCCAGCATATCGGTGGAAAGATGCAGGGTGCTCACTGCCATGTTGACGAAGATCACCATGGGGAACAGGGAAAACAAAAGATAATAGGCCAGCTCGGCGGCGTCACGCCCCACCTGATCCCGAAAATAACGCCTTACCAGCTCACGGCTCACCCGCAGCCAAAACGGCGTACAACGCTCTTTCATGGCCAGCCCCTCCTCCTGTGCAGAATGGATATAGTGTATCACATCCGGCACAAAAAAGAAAGGGGGAACGGGTACGAAACACAGCCCGGAAGGCAAACTTCCGGGCTGCTGTGTGTTTTATGTGGCAACTGCGCTTACAGGGTGGCGGCCATCACGGCCTTGATGGTGTGCATCCGGTTTTCGGCCTGCTGGAAGACGATGGACTGGGGGCCTTCAAAGACCTCGTCGGTGACCTCCAGACAGTCCAGACCGAACTTTTCGCAGACCTCTTTGCCCACCACGGTTTTTTTGTCGTGATAGGCGGGCAGACAGTGCATGAAAACCGCCTGCGGCCCGGCGATGTCCATCAGCTCCCGGGTGATGCGATAGGGAAGCAGATCGTGGATGCGCTGCGCCCAGATCTCGTCGGCCTCGCCCATGGAGACCCACACATCGGTGTACAGCACCTGTGCGCCCCGGGCGGCCTCTGCGGGATCCTCGATGAACTCCAGCACGGCGCCGGTCTCCGCCGCGATCTTCCGGCAGATATCCACCAGATCGGGATCGGGGAAGTATTCCTTGGGGGAGCATACCACAAAGTGCATCCCCATCTTGGCGCAGCCCACCATCAGCGAGTTGCCCATGTTGTAGCGGGCGTCGCCGTAATAGACATATTTGATCCCCTGCAATTGCCCGAACCGCTCCTTGACGGTGAGAAAATCCGCCAGGATCTGGGTGGGGTGGGCCTCGTCGGTGAGACCGTTCCACACCGGGACGGTGGCGTATTTCGCCAGCTCTTCCACCGTATCCTGCCCGTAGCCCCGGTATTCGATGCCGTCGAACATGGTGGAAAGCACCCGGGCGGTGTCGGGGATGGACTCCTTTTTGCCCAGCTGGGAGCCGGAATCCAGATAGGTGACGTGCATCCCCAGATCGTGCCCGGCCACCTCAAAGCTGCATCGGGTGCGGGTGGAGGTCTTTTCAAAGATCAGGGCGATGTTTTTGCCCTCGAAATAGCGGTGGGGGATACCGGCCTTCTTCAACGCCTTGAAGTCGGCGGCGGTGTCCACCAGCTCTGCGATCTCCGCCGGAGAAACATCCAGCAGCTTGAGAAAATCCTTGCCCTGCATGGTCTTTTTCAGTTCGAGCATCGTGTCAGATCCTTTCTGTGAGGGGAAATAAGATGAAAAATGGAGGGGCTTTACAGCCCCTCCGTCGCTTTGGCTAAAAAGGCGAATTGGGCGTCCAGCGAGGGGGCGCTGACGCTGCCGGGAGAGGTGCGCTGGGCCACGCAGGCCTCCAGCGAGATGGCATCGAACAGATCGGTGTCAAACAGGTCGGAATGGGCCTGATAATCGGCCAGCGGCAGGGTCTCCAGCACCAGATTTCTGGCGGTGCATTCGGCCACGATCTGTCCTACGATCCTGTAGGCGGAGCGGAAGGGGAGCCCCTTGCGCACCAGATAATCGGCCAGGTCGGTGGCGTTGATAAAGCCCTTTGCCGCCGCCTGCCGCATATTCTCCTTGCGGACGGTCATGGTGGCGATCATGGGGGCCATCACCTGCAGGCACATTTTGACGGTGTCCACGCTGTCAAACAGGCCCTCCTTGTCCTCCTGCATATCCTTGTTATAGGCCAGCGGCAGACCCTTCAGCACCGTCAGGATGCCCATCAGGTTGCCGTAGACCCGACCGGTCTTGCCCCGGATCAGCTCGGCCATGTCGGCGTTCTTCTTCTGGGGCATGATGGAAGAGCCGGTGGTGTAGGCATCGTCCAGCTCCACATAGCGGAACTCCCAGGAGCACCACAGGATCAGCTCCTCCGACAGACGGGAAAGGTGCATCATCAAAATGGCAATGGCCGAGCAGGCCTCCGCTACGAAATCCCGGTCGGAAACGCCGTCGATGCTGTTGAGGGTGTAGCCGTCCATGCCCAGCGCCCGGGCGGTCATGTCCCGGTCGATGGGATAAGTGGTGCCGGCCAGCGCGCCCGAGCCCAGGGGGGAGACATTGGCCCGGCGGGCGCAGTCGGCCAGACGCCCCAGATCCCGCTCCAGCATCATGCCATAGGCCAGCAGCTGGTGGGCGAACACGATGGGCTGGGCCCGCTGCAAGTGGGTGTAGCCGGGGACGATGGCATCCCGGCAGTCCTGAGCCTTGTGGCAGATGGCCCGGATCAGATCGGCGGTCAGGCTGCGGATGGCGACAAGCTCCCTGCGCAGCCAGAGGCGCAGATCCAGCGCTACCTGATCGTTGCGGCTGCGGGCGGTGTGCAGACGCTTGCCCGCATCACCGATGCGCCGGGTCAGCTCGGCCTCGTTGAACATATGGATGTCCTCGGCACTGGGGTCGATGGCCAGCCTCCCGCTTTTGATATCCTGCAAAATGCTTTCCAGCCCGGCCAGAATGGCCTCGGTGTCGGCGGGAGAGTTGATGCCCTGCGCCCCCAGCATGGCGGCGTGGGCCATGCTGCCGGTCAGATCCTCCTCAACCATCCGCTGATCGAAGCGGATGGAGGAGTTGAAGTCATCCGCGAGCTGATCCAGCTGTTTGGCGGCGCGGCCCGCCCAGAGCTTTTCCATAATGACCTCTGAAAATGGTTACTTCTGTTCCCACTTCTTCGCCAGGTGGGCCTGGACGGAAATGGGCAGACCGAACAGGTTGATGAACCCGGCGGATTCGGCCTGATCGTATACGCCGCCATCCTCGCCGAAGGAGGCGATCTCGGCATCATACAGGGAATAGGGAGAGGTGACACCGGCGTTGATCATGTTGCCCTTGTACAGCTTGAGCCTGACCTCGCCGGTGACGTGCTCCTGGGTGCTGTCCACAAAGGCGGAAAGGGCCTTGCGCAGGGGGGTGAACCACTGGCCGAAATACACCAGCTCGGCGAACTTCTGAGCCACCAGTGCCTTATAATGCTGGGTGTCCCGATCCAGCGTGATGGTCTCCAGCACCTCGTGGGCCTTGTACAGGATGGCACCGCCGGGAGTCTCGTAAACGCCACGGGATTTCATGCCCACCAGCCGGTTCTCCACGATGTCCAGCAGGCCGATGCCGTTGGCCCCGCCGATCTCGTTGAGCTTGAGCACCAGATTCACGGGAGAAAGCTTTTCGCCGTTGACCGCCACGGGCACGCCCTTCTCAAAGGATAGGGTCACATAGGTGGGCTCGTCGGGAGCCTGCTCGGGAGAAACGCTCATCTCCAAAAAGCCGGGCTTGTTGTACTGGGGCTCGTTGGCGGGATCCTCCAGATCCAGACCCTCGTGGGACAGATGCCACAGGTTCTTGTCCTTGGAATAATTGGTCTCCCGGGTAATCTTCAGAGGGACATGGTGGGCCTCGGCGTAGTCGATCTCTTCATCCCGGGATTTGATCTCCCACTCACGCCAGGGGGCGATGATGGGCATATCGGGGGCGATGGACTTGATGGCCAGCTCAAAGCGCACCTGATCGTTGCCCTTGCCGGTGCAGCCGTGGCAGATGGCGTCGGCGCCCTCCTTCAGGGCGATCTTGGCCAGCTCCACGCCGATGAGGGGGCGGGCAAAGGCGGTGCCCATGAGATAATCCTCGTACTTGGCCCCGGCCTTGACGGTGGGGAAGATGAAGTCCTCCACGAACTCCTTGCTCAGATCCAGCACATACAGCTTGGAGGCACCGGATTTCAGGGCCTTTTCCTCCAGCCCCTCCAGTTCATCGGCCTGACCCACGTTGCCCGAAACGGCGATGATCTCGGGATCATTGTAGTTTTCCTTCAGCCAGGGGATGATAACAGAGGTGTCCAGACCGCCGGAATAGGCCAGGACGATTTTTTTAATGGATTCCTTATTCTTGATCATAGCAGGTTCCTCCCAAATCTATCGTAGATTGTTTATTTTGAAATGATGGGATAATTATACGCTTAAAATGAATAATTAGTCAATATGCGCTTTGCACAAAAAAATTCTCCGACAGGCGGAAGCACAGAGAGATTTTGGGCAGAATTCACAGAGCAAAGGCTGCGCAGGCGAAAAAATCCCCGCCGCCGGCACCGGCGACGGGAGAAAAATATAGCATATTTTGAATATAAAACCAGACTCAGCTGTGGGAGAATGTGACGGTGGTCAGCGCTTCCAGTGCCTGTTCTGACCACTCGGGTGCTTCGTCGTTGAGGGCGACCCAGCCGTCGCCAAAGCTGACAAAGCTCCAGCGGTCACTGCCGTCATAATACCCCACCCGGGCGGTGTCCCCGTTTTGCAGCATCAGGTCAACCTCTGTCAGACCGGTGCCGCAGACCCCAAAGCCGCCGTTAAAATCCCGCAGCAGCACCCGGCGGGTGTCCTCCTCCGGGCCAAAGGCCAGCGTCCAGCCCTGACCGTCCTCCGGGCGTTCTTCATAGACCCAGCCCTCCGGCAGCGAGATGGTGACACTTCCCACTTCGACCTGCACCGGGAGCGGTGTGGGTTCTTCCGGTGCTGACTCCACCGAAACACCGTTTGGCGTGCCTGAAGCTACGGGGGAGGGCTGCACTGCAGGAGCCTCCGGTGTCACCGTGGGTTCAGATGTCGCCGTGCCACAGGCCGAAAGCAGCAGCGTCAGCGCCACCAGCGAAACAACGATTGCTTTGATCTTTTTCATTCTGAGGAACCTCCTGAACAGTAAGATATACTGTTTTGACCATAAAACAGAGAAAAAGTTCCGGTTTTCGCTGCCGCAACGCTCCGTTGACAGACCGAAACGACGGGGTGGTTGCGCAAAATTGCCGTCTGTGGTACCATGTTCTTAAAATCGGAAGGAGGCGATGCCCCGTGACCTTAGGTCAGCGCATCCAGCAACTCAGAAAACAAAAGGCCCTGTCTCAGGAGGGACTGGGCGAGGCGCTGGGCGTCTCCCGTCAGGCGGTATCCAAGTGGGAAGGGGACAACGGCATCCCCGAGCTGGATACTCTCATCGCCATGAGCCGTCTGTTCGGCGTGACGCTGGGGGAGCTTTTGGGCGTGGAGGAGCCGCAGGAGCAACCGCAGCCGGAAACTGCGCCGCCGCAGCCGCCGAAGGACAGCCGGGCCGATGAATCCCACACCCGCCGAGTGCTGGAGGAATATGTACGCCAGACCCGCACCGGCCAGACCCGGCAGCGAAAGGGGATAGCGGTGCTGGCGGGCGTGCTGGCCGGGGCGCTGCTTCTGTGCATCACCCAGATCGGCTCGCTGCGCAGCACCGTTCGGCAGCTGCGCAGTCAGGTCTCTCTGCTGGAAAGCCGGGTGGATAATGGCCTGAACGGCATTTCCGGCCAGATCCGGGACAGCATTTATGCCGTTTTGGAAGAAAACGAGCGGCTCACCAGCTCCTTTGACTGGGAGATCGTTTCCTTTGATGCGCTGGCCGAGACCGTGACACTGGACTTCCACGCCACAATGAAAGAATATCCGGCGGGCGGCGCGGCACAGTTCCGCACCTCCTGGGAGGAGGGACGGCTGGATTCCGACTGGTGCGACGGCCCGGATTTCATTTCCCGCCTGACTCTGCCCATGAACGGCCGCACCGAGGTGAGCCTCCGTCTGCGGGATGGCGAGGGCAACATCCGCGAGCAGACGCTGGATACCATCTATGAGCTGCACAGCGATTATTTTCATCTTCAGGCAGACAGCCTCAATGCGGTGTTTGCCTTTTCGGTCAATCTCAGCTGGGGCTCCACCTCCACGGCGCTTGCAGAGCAGCCCCGGGTGTCCATCATCTCCGGCTGGCCGGAACTGCTATGGCCCACGGCGGCCGACATCGCGTTGACGGTGGGGGAGGAGCAGGTCTATTCCGGGGCCATGGCGATCACGGAGCAGGCCGACGGGGACGGCCGCTTTTATGCCACGCTTCCGGAAAGCTATGTGCAGCGGCTGCTGGCAGAGGGGCAGACGGTGGAGATCACCCTCACCGTCACCGATAATCTGGGCCGGCAGGATGTTTTCACCCGCAGGGGCGAGGTGCACGAGGGCGTGCTGGAGCTGGAACCGGCCGAAGCGCCGGTGTCCTATGTGCGGTAGTGCAGCTTCGGGCGGACTTTTCGCCCGCCCGAGATGGTGTTTTGCGGATTTTTCGTGAAAAGGCCTTGACAAAATGCCTCGGTCTGTTATATAATGCAAAGGCTGATTTACGAAAGTCTGACAATCGCAGGTGTAGTTCAATGGTAGAATGTCAGCCTTCCAAGCTGAACACGTGGGTTCGATTCCCATCACCTGCTCCAGTTTTATCAGCGACAGCTTTTTATATATGTATGTGCCTGTAGCTCAGCAGGATAGAGCAACTGCCTTCTAAGCAGTAGGTTGGGGGTTCGAGTCCCTCCAGGCGCGCCAGTTTATATGGTGGATGTGGCGCAGTTGGTTAGCGCGTCAGATTGTGGCTCTGAAGGCCGGGGGTTCGAATCCCCTCATCCACCCCATTTTTTGAATGCGCCCGCTCCTCGAAAGAGGGGCGTGTGCGTTATTTTCGCCGGAGGGCGGCTATACTGGGCTGTCGCCAAGCGGTAAGGCACCAGACTTTGACTCTGGCATTCGCAGGTTCAAATCCCGCCAGCCCAGCCATCTATGATTCAGTAGCTCAGTCGGCAGAGCACCTGCCTTTTAAGCAGGGTGTCCGGGGTTCGAATCCCCGCTGAGTCACCAGAAAAAAAGCACTTGCTTACGCAGGTGCTTTTTTCAATATTATCCGTATTCACTCCGATAATACCGCGTCGCAAAATTGTAAGTTCAACTGTCTCATAATTGGGCTGAAAATTGTCTGCATCGAAAATTCCGGGAGCTGACGCAGAAAGAACTTGCTGAACAGGTTGGGCTGACCACCGGTTTTTATAGGGCACTTGGAGGCGCCCAACATTTTGGTGTTCGGCAGCGCAAAATGATCGGAATTTGGGCGGAATATTCAAAAAAACAGACATGATTTTGCTTGACACACCGGGCAGTTTGGTGTATACTGCGCTTAGTTAGTCATGGCTAACCAACTAACCAGTTTCTCGACAGAACCCCACGAAAGCGGGGTTTCCTGTTTGTATGCGGGTTAGTTATTCCTAACTTGAAAAGGAGAGAAGCGACATGAACAAAAAAGTACAGCGCATCATCTGCGCGATGCTGACGGTGTGCGCGCTGTCGGCAGCCATGCCTCACGCTTATGCGGTCGAGGGACAGCACTGGGCGCAGCCCGCTATGGAAGCCTTTTATAGCGCCGGATAT
>CAZDUQ010000058.1:0-6385 GCA_964508665.1 uncultured Oscillospiraceae bacterium
TGCTGGATGCCCAGCGCCGCTGCGGCATCACCCTCTCCCCCGCTCTGCTCATGATGCCGCGCAAGTCGGTGACGGCGTTGTTCGGTCTGGCGGACAGGCCCCAGGGCAAGCGGGCCAGGGGCTGTGCTTTTTGCTCCATGCGACAAAATTGTTCTTATCGAAAGGCAGGGATCACCTGTGGATCATAAACTTACTTTTTTAGACGGCGGCTTTGGCACCATGCTGCAAAAGCAGGGCGTGCGTCTGGGGCATAACCCGACGCTGCTGTGTGTGGAGCAGCCTCAGGCCGTTACCGCCATCCACCGTATGTATGTGGAGGCCGGGGCCGATATCGTTTACGCCAACACCTTCAGCGCCAACCGGCTCAAGCTGGAGGGCACCGGTCACTCCGTGGAGGAGATCATTTCCATTGCGGTGGGCTGTGCCCGGGATGCCGTTCGCGGCACCGGTGCCCGGGTGGCGCTGGACATCGGCCCCATCGGTCAGCTGATGCGCCCGCTGGGCCCCCTGCGTTTTGCGGAATGCTATGATATTTTCCGGGAAATGTGTCTGGCCGGGGCCGAAGCAGGGGCCGATCTGATCGTTTTCGAGACCATGATGGATCTGGCCGAAGCCCGCTGCGGTGTTTTGGCCGCGAAGGAAAACACCGATCTGCCGGTCATCGCCACCATGACCTTTGAAGAAAACGGCCGAAGCTTTCTGGGCTGTGACGCCGGCGCCGCCGCTATGGTGCTGGAGGGCGTGGGTGCCGACGCCGTTGGTTTGAACTGCTCGTTAGGGCCGGATCGTCTGCTGCCGGTAGTGCAGCGAATGGCAGCGCATACTGCTCTGCCGCTGGTTGTCAAGCTGAACGCCGGGCTCCCCGATCCTCAAACGGGGGCCTATTCTCTCTCTCCCGAGGAATACGCCAGGCAGATGGCCCCCATTCTGGAGCTGCCAGTGGCTTTTGTCGGCGGATGCTGCGGCACCACGCCGGAGCATATCAAACTGCTGAAAACCACATATGGAGGAGCGCCTGTAAAGCGTTCCTGCTTTACTTGCAAGGCGCAAGTCTGTTCTGCGCGGAAGGTGGTGGAGCTGGATCGCGTCCGGGTGGTAGGCGAGCGCATCAACCCCACCGGAAAAAAGCGCTTCCAGCAGGCGCTGCGGGAGGGCGATCTGGACTACATCCTGGCCCAGGGCGTGGCGCAGGCCGATGCCGGCGCGGATATTTTGGATGTCAACGTGGGCATCCCCCAGATCGACGAGCCCGCCGTCATGGCGCAGGTGGTAGAGGGCTTGCAGGGCGCACTGGATCTGCCGCTGCAGATCGACTCCTCCGATCCGGCTGCTTTGGAGCAGGGTCTGCGGCAATATTGTGGCAAGGCCATCGTCAATTCCGTTAACGGGAAGGCCGAAGTTCTGAACGAGGTGCTGCCCATCGCAAAAAAATACGGTGCCGCTGTTATCGGCCTGTGCATGGACGAGCGGGGCATTCCGGACAGCGCCGATGCCCGGCTGGATATCGCCCGACGCATCCTCGACGCCGCCTTGCATGCAGGCATCCCCCGAGAGGACGTTTACATCGACTGCCTGACGCTGACCGTTTCCGCCCAGCAGGAGCAAGCGCAGGAAACGCTGGACGCGCTGGCGCGAGTACGTTCGGAGCTGGGGCTGAAGACTACCCTGGGCGTTTCCAACATTTCCTTTGGGCTGCCCGCCCGGGAGAACATCAACCGCGCTTTTTTGACCATGGCCATCGCCCGCGGGCTGGATCTTCCCATTTTAAATCCCAATAACCGGGCCATGATGGATGCAGTCCATACCTGTGCCGTATTGCAGGGCTCTGACAAGGGAGCCGCACAATATCTGGAACGCTTTGCAGACCGTCCAGCCGACACTTCACCAACTGCCGGACAGACCCGCACGCTGGAAGAACTGGTGGAAAAGGGTCTCCGGAGGGAGTCACGGGACGCTGCCGCCGCGCTTCTGGATTCCATGTCGCCCATGGAGATCATCCAGCAGCGGCTGATCCCCGCGCTGGATCGGGTGGGCGTTCTGTTTGAGCAGGGCAGGCTGTATTTGCCCCAGCTGATGAACGCTGCCGAAGCCGCGCAGGCCGCCTTTGATCTGTTGCGGCAGCGCCTGTCAGAGACTGGAAGTCAGCAGACAAACCGCGGTACCGTAGTGGTGGCCACCGTGCAGGGGGATATCCATGACATCGGGAAAAATATCGCAAAATGCATCTTGGAGAATTACGGCTACAAAGTGTTGGATCTTGGCCGGGACGTCCCGCCGGAAGCAGTCGTGGACGCTGTTATCAAGCACGATGTAAAGCTTGTCGGCCTGTCAGCTCTGATGACCACCACCCTGCCCTCCATGGCGAAGACCATTACCCTTCTGCACGAGAAATGCCCCGCCTGCCGGGTCTACGGCGCAGGGGCGGTGCTCACGCCGGACTACGCAAAAGAGATGGGCGCCGACTACTACGCCAAGGATGCGAAGCAGGGCGCGGATATCGCCCGGGAGGTGCTGGAGGACTGAGCACCGGGCAGCTTTTACCATTTTGCATGTATACGATCACGGAACGGCCCATGAACACAGGGCCGTTCCGTTTTTCTCTTTGACTCAATTTTCCACCGATTGCAGCATTTGATACAGCATAACGGCGGCATCCTCCCGGGTGACCGCGGCAGTGGGACGCACGGTGTTGTCGGAAAACACCGGCAGCAGTCCCGCCGCCGTGGTGTTCACCACCGACTGCGCGGCCCAGGCGGGGACTTCGTCCCGGTCGGCGAAGGCCATCTCCCGCCGGTCATCGGTCAGAGACAGACAGCGATCCACGATGGCGGCTGCCTCCGCGCGGGTGATGGCGTTTTCTGCCTGAAACACCCGGTTGCCCAGGCCGTCATCGCTGCCCTCCACCACACCGGAAAGGATCCCCGCCGCCACATAGCTTCGACTCCAGGCAGGAAGACTGTCATCATCCGAAAGCCCGGTGGACACCGCCGCCGTGGGCATGGCCAGCTGGGCCACCGAGGCCGCCATGGTCAAAAACTGCGCCCGGGTGACCGTGGACTGAGGCAGGAAAAACGATTCGCTGCCGAAGCATTCACCCGAAAAGACGCCCTCCTCCCGCAGCCGAAGGGCGGCATAATGGGCAGTGCTTTCCGCCATGTCGGTATAGGTGAAGCGCTCTTTGGCGTGGCGCTTGCTCACACGGACGGTAATCTCCGTCGGCTGGGAGCGGTTGCCGTACACATCAGTAGCCACCACCGTGAAAACATCCTCCCCGGATTTGCCGTTGGGCTCATAACAGAAGCCGCTCTCTGTGATCCTCGCCGTGCCCCGGCGTCCCTGCTGCTCCACCGTAAAGGTGCAGTGGTCGCCGTCGGCATCCACCGCCTTCAGCTGTCCATACAGCGTCAGATCGGCATAGGTCTCGAAGGTCTGTTCTACTGCTACCGGGGCCGAATTAGGAGTATCGCTGATGTTCAGGCTGACGGTAACAGCCTCCTTCCCTGCTCCGCTGCGGGAAAACACCGGCAGGAAGGTAAAGCCGGTGTGCACCTCCTGCCCGATCTCTGGTACAAAGCTCAGGGCACCCAGCCGCTCTGTTTCAATGGCCTCCCCCGCCCGGACATCCAGCCCGGCCAGACGCAGCGTGCCGCCCTCTGGCAGCGATGAGACCACAATGGCGCTCAGCTCCTCCTTTCCCGTAACACGCTGGGTGAAATCGCTTTGCGAAAAGGTGATGATGCGCCCCTCCCCGTCATTTTTGCAGAAGGCCGAAACCGCGGCGGCCGATTCCCCGGCAGCCAGCCCCGTTAAGGCCGACAGACTCATTGCAGCAGCCAGCAGCACGGCTGACAGCGCTGTGATCTTCCGATATCCATTCATATTCTTGCTCCTCCTCGTGCTTATTCGCTGAAGATAGTATGCGCCGGAACAGCGCCGCCTTGCGGCTGTATTTTCTGGAAAATTGATCGAAGCCGCGTCTCAGGTTACGCTTGACTAACTTGTCTGCGGGATGCTAAACTATACGTAATGTGAGGGAGTAGTGAGCCCTTTTGGGTAGCAAGTCAACATACTGGCCATCCGGCCTGGCTTGTTTTTAATCGCGAGACTCATGTATCAGCTTTGACGGGATACATGGAGTCTTTTTCTTTTGCAAAAAGCCCGGACATCCGCTGTCCGGGCTATTTTAGAAGGATCGGGGAGAAAAAACATGGAACTGAGCTTTGCATTTTTCTTTAACAGCATCCTGCTGGGTGTTGGACTGGCGATGGATGCGTTTTCGGTATCTCTTGCAAACGGACTGAACGAGCCGAAAATGAGCAGGAGCAAAATGGCTCGCGTAGCAGGCGTTTTTGCATTTTTTCAGATCGCCATGCCTCTGCTTGGATGGTTTCTGGTCACCACGCTGCTGGAGCTGTTTCAGGCGTTTGAGCCTTTGATCCCCTGGATCGCACTGCTCCTTCTTTGCTTCATCGGCGGCAAAATGCTGCTGGAGGGCATTCGCGGCGGCGAAGCAGAGGAAGCCGGCGGCGTCGGCTTCAAGGCGCTGCTGTTACAGGGCGTTGCCACCTCCATTGATGCGCTCTCGGTGGGCTTTACCACGGCGGAGGATTCGTTTCCCGAGGCTCTGCTTTCGTCCCTGATCATCGGTGCGGTCACCTTTGCGATCTGCACGGCGGGGCTTGTGATCGGCAAAAAGGCCGGCACCCGTCTGGCGGACAAGGCCGGTATTCTGGGCGGCACGATCCTGATCTTCATCGGTCTGGAGATTTTTATTACCGGGATGTTTTAAGCCGGATCCCCTTTTCTTCCCTGCGGCGCGAAAGCGCCGCTTTTTACATCTTGACTTTTGTCTGAAATCAGACTATAATAATGCCTGCTGTCTGATTTCAGACAAGAAAGGTTGATCGAATGACCATTCAGGAACTCAATAAGGAATATATCCTGCAGCTGGCCCGCACCGATACACTGTATGGCCAGATCGCTGCCCGGGCAGGGCTTTCTTCGGCTGAGATGATCTTTCTTTATATGCTTCTGCTATTTGGAGAGGAATGCACGCAGAGCAACCTGTGCCGCCTGACAGGACTGAACAGGAAGACCGTGCATTCCATTGTGCACAAGCTTCAGCGGCAGGAGCTTTTATGGCTGGAGCCCGGTGTGCGCCGCAGCCGCGCCCTGGGCTTGACCGCGGCCGGGATGCGCTTTGCGGAAGAACGGGTTCGTCCGCTGATCCAGGCCGATGAGGCCGTTCTGTCGGGCTGGAGCGAGCAGGATCGGGCAGAGCTGCTGCGGCTCACACGGAAGTATCACGATGATTTGGAAGTAATCCTACAGGAGGTACAGATATGAAGATCCGTCTTTCCGATCATTTTACCCATGGAAGACTGTTGCGGTTTACCGCGCCATCCATGATCATGATGGTATTCACCTCGATCTATGGCGTGGTTGACGGCATTTTTGTATCGAACTTTGCAGGAAAGACCGCCTTTGCGGCCGTCAACCTGATCATGCCCTATGTGATGCTGTTCGGCGCCATCGGCGTTATGATGGGCACCGGCGGCACGGCGCTGATCTCCATGACACTGGGGCTGGGAGACCGGGAAAAGGCCAACCGGCAGTTTTCTCTGCTGACCTACGTCACGGCTGGCAGCACGCTGGTGCTGGGGTTGCTGGGCATCCTGCTGCTGGAGCCTGCCGCGCGGCTGCTGGGCGCGGAGGGCGAGCTGGTGGATCTGTGCGTGCGTTACGGCCGCATTTATCTGCTGGGCACCCCTGTCCAGTGTTTGCAGATGTGCTTTCAGAGCTTTTGTGCCGCTGCGGAAAAGCCCCATCTGGGGCTGGGTCTGACGGTCGGCGCGGGCGCCACGAATATCGTGCTGGACGCCCTGTTTGTCGGTGGATTTCACTGGGGACTGGAAGGCGCTGCTGCGGCAACCGTCATCAGCCAGTGCGTTGGCGGCCTGATCCCGCTGATCTATTTTGCCCGGCCAAATTCCAGTCTGCTGCGACTGGGAAAGGCGGAATGGGACGGGCGCGCCCTGCTCCGCACCTGCACCAACGGCAGCTCTGAGCTGATGAGTAATATTTCAGGTTCCGTGGTTGGCATTCTGTATAATTTGCAGCTGCTGGCCTATGCCGGTGAGGACGGTATTGCCGCTTATGGCGTTATCATGTATGTGAACTTTGCCTTCGTGGCTATGTTTCTGGGGTATTCCATGGGTTCTGCCCCGGTGGTGGGATACCATTACGGCGCAGACAATCAGGATGAGTTGAAAAGCCTTTTGCGCAAAAGCCTGAGCATTGTAGGTGCGATGGCTGTGGCCATGTGCGCTGCCTGCTTCTGTCTGGCGCGGCCGATGGCCTCCATCTTTGTCAGCTACGATCCGGC
>CAZDUQ010000058.1:6485-8014 GCA_964508665.1 uncultured Oscillospiraceae bacterium
TCGTGACCGCCCCTTCTTGCAAGCCGCTTTCGCAGCTTATAAAAAGAACATACAGATATAGTGGCACAGGCTGCCGCCCAGCACAAACAGATGGAAGATCTCATGAGAGCCGAAGTCGGGGTGCATCCGGTTGAGCCGTTCCAGCTTGAGAGCATAGAGCACACCGCCCACGGTATACAGCACACCGCCTGCCAGCAGCCAGCCAAATGCCGCCGGGTGCAGCGTCTCCAGTAAGGCCGGAAGTCGCACAACACAGAGCCAGCCCATGCTGATATACAGCACCGAGGACAGCCACTTGGGATGGGTGACCCACAGCTGCTTCAGCACCGTACCGCCCAGCGCCACCGCCCATACCGCCAGCAGCAACCGCTCTCCCCCGTTCCCTTCCAGCGGGATCAGACAGATGGGCGTATAGGTGCCGGCAATCAGATAAAAGATCATGGTGTGATCCAGCTTTTTCAATGCTTTATTACCCATTCCGGCCAGGTTGAAAGAATGATAAGCCGAACTTGCGGCATAAAGGCCGATCATCGTCAGCAGAAACAGGCTGATCGCCCCCAGCTGCAAATTGCTCATGCCCCGTCCGGCGCAATGTATCAGCAACGGTGGCGTTGCCAAAACGGCCAAAACCATTCCCACCAGATGTGTCAGGGCACTGCCGGGGTCTTTCAGTTGAAAAAGCGGCTTCCCGGGCGCCGACTCAAACTGCTTCGTCCTGTCGATCTTCGCAGCAAATGTTACCATGATGTATCCTCCTTTCACTATCGGTTTTTGCGAAACTCATTATGCGTTTATTGTATCCGCTTTATCCAGCTTTGTCAAGAGTTTTTCAAAAACCGATTGTCAGATAACATTTTCTGTGTTATACTGTCATCGGAGGTGGAAGTATGTACCCGATCTTGCCCGTATACGACCAGATCCCCAATGTGGGTCTTTATCTGGAGCAGGTGACCAAATTTCTCAATGAATATCTGGAGCCCCTGGGCTGTCCGCCCATCACCGGCTCTATGATCTCCAACTATGTCAAAAAAGATCTGGTGGAGAATCCTGTTAAAAAGCAGTACGACCGGGAGCGCATCGCCCGTCTTATGCTCATCGCGGTGGGCAAAACCGTCCTCTCGCTTGAGGAAATCCAGCAGCTTCTGCGCAGCTGTCCCGGCGGGCAGGAGGGCTATGATACCTTTTGCAGTGCTCTAACCCGTGAGTTGGAGCAAAACGCAGTCAAGTCGGCCCGTGACCTTTTGCAGGAGACCATGGCAGCGGCAGCGCTCAAGCTTTCGCTGGAACGTCGCTTCCGCGAGGAGCTGTCGGGGGTCTGTTGACGCGGCTATGGATGCTCCGCTGGAAGCATCCGCTATTTTTTAGAAATAACGCACGAGATATTTCCCGGCGCACCCGTTGGATTTTGTGTTGTTTTTTGGAGTTTTTTCTTGCGTACAGGCGGAAAGAACGGTATAATAAAAATTAAAGTTTATTTCGAATATGGAGGGTACCCGTATGAATTCTAATGTTCGTCCCGAATCCATGGA
>CAZDUQ010000059.1:0-3008 GCA_964508665.1 uncultured Oscillospiraceae bacterium
TTTTGCGCTGTTGACGGGTCTTACAGACCCAGACCGGCCGCGATCTTGGTGATGAAATCCTGGGCGTTGGCCACGATGCCCTTGGCCGTCAGGCTGCCCCGGTCGGCCAGCTTGTTGGCGGAGAAATCGGAGATGTCCACGCTGTAAAAGTACACCGGGCGGATGGTACCGTCCTCCTGCACATGGAAGGAGGGGGTCATGTTGCCGGTGGCGATGGTGTGCAGGGTGGTGGCCATGCCGATGACGGTGGTGGCCTTTTTCACATGGGAACGCATATCATCCTGCCCGGCGTAGACGTCGCGATACACCTCCGGCAGGGGGCCGTCATCCCGAACCGAGCCCACCAGAACGAAGGGCACGCCGCACTGCACGCAGCTGGCGATGATGCCGTCGGTCAGCCCCTCGGCCTGCAAAAAGGCGGGGATGGAGCCGTGGAGGCGCACCTTGTTGATGGTATCCAGATGGTTATAATGGCCGTTGTACTGGGTCTTCTGGGTGGTGATGTCGGCGCCCAGGGCGGTGTGCAGCAGCGCACCCTCCAGATCGTGGGTGGCCAGGGCGTTGCCGGCCAGCACGGCCTGAACATAGCCCGCCCGTACCAGCTTGCAGAAGGCCTCCCGCGCCATGACATCAAAGGTGAAGGCGGGGCCCATCACCCACACGCAGTAGCCGCCGTGGGTCTTTTCGTGTTGCAGCAGCTCCACGATCTCCCGATAATCCCGGGAGAAGCCGGTCTCCCGGGTGCGCCCCTTGCGAAAGGCAAAGGACAGGTCGGCGGCCTCCTTGCTGGCGAAGGGATCGGCGTTGACGAAAATGCCCTGGCTGCCATCCTCCGTCCGGCCGCAGAACACCATGTCCCCCTGCTTCAGGTGGCGGAACTCCAGAATATCGATGCTGCCGCCCGCCCGCAGCACGGGGACACAATCCATGCGGACATGACGGGCAAGCAGCCACTGGCCGTTGTGCTTGAAATAGACCGGATCGATGCCGGTGGAGTGAAAGCCTTCCGGTGCAACGCCGTCCCGTGGGGCCGGGGCCAGTCGGGCGTCAGGCGCGGTGACGAACTGCGGCAGAGAAAAATCGGGCGTCTGATAGACGGGCAGCTGGAAGGACATAACGAACACTCCTTTTGACAGAGCCGGAAGGGCTCCAGATTGATTTTACTATTTTAGCACGGCAGAACACAAAAGTACAGTGCTTTTTTCGAAAAAACTGTCTGAAAAACAGCGCGGATCCGGCGCTTTTTTATAGAAAAAGTCTCCGATTTTTTAAGAATGCACAAAAAATCACATTTTTCGTTCCCTTTCGCGAAAGAGTGTGTTATAATTACATAAATACTGTTGGCAGTCCGCAAAAAGCAAAGGGGGGATCCCTGTGGGAGGATATCAGTTTCACACTGCACTGCTGGGTGGTTTCCGCAAGCGGGATGTGGTACGCTATCTGGCTGAGGAAAAGCGCCTTCAGGAGGAAGCGCTGGAGGAGCTGCGGCAACAGGCTTCCGAGTTGGAGCAGCAGCTGGATGAGACACGCACCGCCGGCGGGGCTGACCGCCTGCTGAATCAGGAGCTTCAGCAGGAAAAGGAGGAGCTGCTGGCGCGGCAGTCCGAGCTGGAGCAGCAGACAGAGGAAGCCCGGGCGGCGCTGGCCCGCGCTGAGGAGGCCCTTGCCCAGAGCAGGAAGGAGCTGGCCCAAAGCCAGGAGGCCCTGTCCCGGACGGAGGCGGCCCTGTGCCAAAGTCAGGCGCAGCAGGACGTGCTGACCGCACGGCTGGCTGAAAGCGGGGAAGCGGTGCAGCCGCTGACCCGGCAGCTGGAGGAGCTGCGGGCCGCCCCGGCTGTCCCTGTGGAGGACGGCGAGCGCCGCCGTCTGCTGGAGGAGCTGCGGGCCGAGCGGCAGCGGGCCGCCCAGCTGGAGAGCCGCCTACGGGAGGATACGGCCCGGCCGGACACGCCGGACGGCGCGGATCAGCTGTGGAGCCTGTGCGGCAAGATGGAGCGCACCATCCGCCAGATGGAGCGGCTGCTGGACGGCCCCTATCGGGTGACCTGTTACCCGGCAGAGCCTGTTCGGCAGACGGCCCGGCCGCAGCCGGAGGAGCGGGAGGGGGAGCCTGCGTCCGCCGCCGAACCCGATAACGGCGTCAGCTCGTTGCTGCGCCGTGTCCGCGGCCGTTGAGCCGCCAGAAGAAAATGAGGAAGCGGGCGGCGCCGCCGCCCGCGGGAGGTAGTTATGTTCCAGAAAAGAGCCGGGGCGCGTTATCTGAAAACGCTCACCCCCATCGAGCGGGTCATGCCCCATGTGATGCCCAGACGCTCGGATTCGCAGGTGTTTTTTACCGATGACATCGACTGCACCGCCATCGATCGCTATATCGCAGAGAAAAAAGCCCAGAACATCGATATGACCTATCTGGATGTCTTTGTGGCGGCCTCCGTTCGGCTGTACGCCAAGCGTCCTGCCCTGAACCGCTTTGTCATGGGCGGCCGCATCTTTGCCAACGAGACCATCTGGGTGTCCATGGCGCTGAAAAAATCCCTGCGGGAAAATGAAGCCGGCACCACCATCAAGATCCCCTTCACCGGGCACGAGACCATCTTCCAGACCAAGGAGAAGTTTGATGTCGCCATCCATGCCAACAAGGGCAACGACACCTCCAACGGCACCGACAAGGTGGCAACCGTCCTGGCCCACATCCCCAACTGGGTGATGCGCTGGGCCTTCGGCCTGATCCGTGTGCTGGATCGCTCCAGCCTGCTGCCCCAAAAGCTGCTGGATGTGAGCCCCTTCCATGGCGGCCTGTTCATCACCTATCTCAAGTCCCTGGGCATCCCCGGCATCTATCACCATATTTACGACCTGGGCACCATCGGCCAGTTCATCGCCGTGGGCAAGGAGCACATGGCGCCGGTGGTGGATCGGAAGACCGGCGAGATCGTGGCCCGCAAGATCATGACCATGATGGTGGTGGCCGACGAGCGCATCTGCGATGGCTTGTATTATGCCCGCTC
>CAZDUQ010000059.1:3108-7998 GCA_964508665.1 uncultured Oscillospiraceae bacterium
TTCATGAACGAGCGTTCTGCCGAGCTGCTGAACAATTACGCCTCCCGGGTGTTCAATGACGGCGCCATGCGCCGCTATCTTCCCGGTGAGACCTATAAAAAGCTGAAGAAGGTCATCGATCAGGGCCGCCCCATGGAGGATCCCGCCTTGGCGGACATTGTGGCCAACGGTCTGAAGCGCTGGGCGCTGGATCAGGGCGCCACCCACTTCACCCACTGGTTCCAGCCTCTCACAGGCTCCACTGCCGAAAAGCACGAGAGCTTTATCAACCCCCAGCCGGACGGTTCCATCATGATGAGTTTTTCCGGCAAGGAGCTCATCCGCGGAGAGGGGGATGCTTCCTCCTTCCCCTCCGGCGGTCTGCGGGCTACCTTTGAGGCCCGGGGCTATACCGCCTGGGACTGTACCTCCCCGGCGTTCGTCAAGGATGACACCCTGTACATCCCCACCTGCTTCTGCTCCTGGGGCGGCGAGGTGCTGGACAAGAAAACCCCGCTGCTGCGCTCCATGGAGGCGTTGGAGCGCCAGGCCCTGCGGGTGCTGCGGCTGCTGGGCGATCAGGAGACCCGGCGGGTCATCCCCATGGCCGGGGCCGAGCAGGAATATTTTATCGTGGACAAAAAGCGCTTCGCCCAGCGGCCCGACCTGATGATGTGTGGCCGCACACTGTTCGGTGCGCCTCCCGCCAAGGGGCAGGAGCTGGACGACCACTATTACGGCAATATCAAGGAGCGCATCATCGATTACATGCGGCAGGCCGACGACGAGCTGTGGCGGCTGGGCGTGCCAGCCAAGACTGAGCACAACGAGGCTGCCCCCGCCCAGCACGAGCTGGCGCCGGTCTATGCCACGGCGAACATCGCCTGTGACCAGAATCAGCTGATGATGGAGACGCTGAAAAAGGTGGCCCTGCGCAACGATCTGGTTTGTCTGCTCCATGAAAAGCCCTTTGCGCGGGTGAACGGCAGCGGCAAGCACAACAACTGGTCCATCAATCTGGACGGGGAGAAGAGCCTGCTGGATCAGGGCAAAACGCCCGAGTCCAACGTCCGCTTCCTGCTCTTTCTGGTGGCGGTGATCTGGGCGGTGGATGAATATGCCGATCTGCTGCGGGTGTCGGCGGCTTGTGCCGGAAACGACTGCCGTCTGGGGGGCAACGAGGCCCCGCCTGCGGTGATCTCGGTCTTTCTGGGAGATCAGCTCACCGACCTGCTCACCGAGATCGAGACCGGCGGGGAGTCGGCCATCCGGCAGGGGGGCAACCTGCGCATCGGCGTCTCCACCATCCCCACGCTGCCAAAGGATATCTCCGACCGCAACCGCACCTCACCCTTTGCCTTTACCGGCAAGAAGTTCGAGTTCCGCATGGTGGGCTCCTCCATGTCCATCGCCGACTGCAATGTGATGATCAACACCAGTGTGGCGGAGGTGCTTTCCCGCATTGCCGACCGGCTGGAACAGGCTGAGGACATCCATGAGGAGTGCCGCCGCATCATCCGGGATGCCATGCGGGAGCACAAGCGGGTGATCTTCAACGGCAACAACTATTCCGACGAGTGGCGGCGGGAGGCTGAAAACCGGGGCCTGCCCCACATCGACAACAGCGTGGACGCCGCTGCGGCCCTCATCCGGTCGAAGAATGTGGATTTGTTTGAGCGGCACGGGGTGTTCAGCCGCAAGGAGCTGGAATCCCGCTATGAGATCCGGCTGGAAAGCTATGGCAAAACAGTGAACATCGAGGCCAATACCATGATCGAGATGACCCGACGGCTCATCATCCCGTCGGTGGTGAAATACACCAAATTCCTCTCCGAAACGCTGGTGAGCATGAAGGACACCGGCCTGGCAGTGGATGTGACCCTGGAGGCCGGCCTGCTGAAGGAGGTCTCCGCCGCATCCGCAGCCCTGCGCACCGCTCTGAACAAGCTGGAAAAGACCCAGGAAAAGGCCGCGGCTATCGCCCCCGGCTGGGATCGGGCGGTGTTCTACCGGGATCAGGTGCTCCCCACCATGGAGGCCCTGCGCGCCCCGGCGGACAAGCTGGAGGTGCTGCTGGGCAAGGAGTTCTGGCCCATGCCCACCTATACCGACCTGATGTTTGGCATTCTGTAAAAGGGAGAGGAGAACGGAACGATGAAACGGCAGGATTATATCAGCTGGGACGAATATTTTCTGGGCATCGCCATGCTGGCGGCCAAGCGCAGCAAGGATCCCAACACCCAGGTGGGGGCGTGCATCGTCTCCCCGGACAACATCATCATTTCCACCGGCTACAACGGGATGCCCAAGGGCTGCTCGGATGACGAGTTCCCCTGGGCACGGGATGGAGAGGACACCAAATATCCCTTTGTGGTCCATGCGGAGCTGAACGCCATCCTCAACGCCAACGGGCGGGATCTGCGGGGCAGCCGGATCTATGTGTCCCTGTTCCCCTGCAACGAGTGCGCCAAGGCCATCATCCAGAGCGGCGTGCGGGAGATCTGCTATCTTTCGGACAAGTATGCCGACAGCGCCACCACACGGGCGTCCAAACGGATGCTGACGGCGGCGGGCGTCAGGCTGACCCGACTGGAGCCGAAGATCGGCAGCATCACGCTGGATTTTTCGGCGGAAAAATAAAAAGCACCTCCGTATGCCGTCGGCATACGGAGGTGCTTTGTGTTAAGACCAGAGGATGCTCCAGATGGTAAAATCCACCTTGCGCATGGGGGCAAAGCCGGTGTCGGGGTAGACCTCATCGAACACCTGCACGGCCATACGGCCGTCCCGCCCGCTCAAATAGCGATCATACCACAGTGTCAGCTTCTCATAGGCCTCCAGCGTCTTCTCCACCCGCCGATTAGAGCGCTCCAGCGCCCAGGGACGGATGCCCAGTGAACCTAGAATCTGGGTATCCCACACCGGCAGATCGGGGTCGATGGTGGCCGCCAGCTTGGAGGCCGATGCCGGGTCGATGACGCCAAACGCCCGATACAGCGCCAGCAGCGCCTGCTCAAAGGAAACGCGCCCGCCCTTGTGTTCCTCAAGCCAGCGGGCACAGAAGCGGCAGAACTCCCGATCCTTGTCCCGCAGCTTGAACTGATTGAGCCATGCCCGGCGGAAATGCCGATCCTCCGAGATGTCCCGGCTCTCCAGTGCCCGCAGCAGCCAGGCATATTGCTCCACCCGGCGGCGGACGGTGAGCAGGGCCTCCCGGGCCTCGGTGACATCGATCTGTTCCAGCATGGGGGACACCTCCCTTTTTCTTCCTTTATTATACGGGATGACAGGAGGAATGTCAAATGCCGTCTCCTCCAGCTGCTCTGACGAAAAATCGCGGCCCTCGAGCGGAAATTTTGGCACAGTTTTTGTGGCGGCATTTCTTGACGATACAGGCGGGCTGTTGTATAATATTACGGATGTAAACCGAATCGCGCCAACGGCGCTGTCATGCACAAGGAGGCACCTATGAACGCCAATTATGTCAAAGGAAAGCAGACCAGCGCCCTTCCGTTGTCTCCCACCGGCGGCAGTGCCTCTGTTGACCGTTCCCAATATGTGACTCTTCCCGGCTTTTGCGATGTGCATGTGCATTTTCGTGAGCCGGGTTTTTGCTATAAAGAAGATCTGGGCTCTGGCACGCTGGCTGCCGCCAGGGGGGGGTATACCGCCGTGTGTACCATGCCCAACCTGAATCCGGTGCCCGACAGTGGGGCGCATTTGCAGGTGCAGCTGGAGGCCATTCGGGAGAAAGCCTGCGTCCGGGTGTACCCCTATGGGGCCATCACCGTGGGGGAGAAGGGCCGGGAGCTGGCCGGGCTGGAGGAGCTGGCCGGGGCGGTGGTCGCCTTTTCCGATGACGGGCGGGGCGTGCAGTCAGAGGAATTGATGCGTCAGGCCATGCTTCGCGCAAAGGAATTGGGCAAGCTCATCGTGGCCCACTGCGAGGTCAATGACCTGCTGGAGGGTGGATATATCCACAAGGGGGCTTATGCCGCCGCTCACGGACACCGGGGCATCTGCTCCCGGAGCGAGTGGGGGCAGATCGAACGGGACCTACGCCTGGCGGAGGAGACCGGCTGCGGCTACCATGTGTGCCATATTTCCACCAGGGAGAGCGTGGCGCTCATCCGGCAGGCAAAGGCCCGGGGGGGGGATGTGACCTGTGAGACGGCGCCCCACTATCTGGTGCTGGACGAAAGCGACCTGCAGGAGGACGGGCGCTTTAAGATGAACCCGCCGCTGCGGGCCCCGGAGGATCGGCAGGCCCTTCTGGAGGGACTGCTGGACGGCACCATCGACATGATCGCCACCGACCACGCTCCCCATTCGGCAGAGGAAAAAGCCCGCGGACTGGAAAAGAGCGCCTTTGGCATCGTGGGGCTGGAGACGGCCTTCCCGGTGCTGTATACAAGACTGGTGCGGACGGGCGTCCTGTCGATGGAGACTCTGCTGGACAAGCTGGTCTATGCCCCGCGACGACGATTCGGTATCCCGCTGGAGGAAGGGGACTGTTCCCTGTGGGATCTGAACGCGGAATATGAGATCGATCCCGGACAGTTCCTTTCCAAAGGCCGGGCCACCCCCTTTGCGGGATGGAAGGTCTTTGGCCGGTGCGTGGAGACCCGCTGCGGCGGGAAGGTCGTCTGGCGGGACGAAGCGGAAGCGCGGGCATGACCGCCGCTTGATTTGAAAGAATTGTGAAACTTAGAGATAGGAAGTGTTTTTTCATGGCGAAAAGAACGGATTTGAAGAAAATTATGATCATCGGCTCGGGCCCCATCGTCATCGGTCAGGCGGCCGAGTTCGACTATGCCGGCACCCAGGCCTGTCTGGCGCTCAAGGAGGAGGGCTATGAGGTGGTGCTGGTGAACTCCAACCCCGCCACCATCATGACCGACACCGCCATCG
>CAZDUQ010000060.1:0-7847 GCA_964508665.1 uncultured Oscillospiraceae bacterium
TGTTGATGAGGGCGCGGGCGATGGCCACCCGCTGCATCTGGCCGCCGGACATCTGATTGGGCTTTTTGTGGATGTGGTCGCCCAGCCCCACCTTTTTCAAAACGGCAACGGCACGCTGCTTTCGCTCCTTTTTGGAGACACCCGCCAGGGTCAGCGCCATTTCCACGTTGGCCAGCACCGTCTGATGGGGGATCAGATGATAGCTCTGAAACACAAAGCCGATGGAATTGTTGCGGTAATAATCCCAGTCCCCATCCTTGTATTCCTTTGTGGAGACACCGTTGATAATCAGGTCGCCGCTGGTGTAGCGATCCAGCCCGCCGATGATGTTCAGCATGGTGGTTTTGCCCGAGCCGCTCTGGCCCAGAATGGATACGAATTCGCTCTCCCGGAAGCTGAGACTGACGCCGTTCAGCGCGTTTTGAGTAAGCTCGCCTGTGGAATAGGTCTTAACGATGTTTTTCAGCTGAAGCATAAATCACAGTTCCTCGTAAAATCGGATCGCGCCCCGGAGCTCGTCGGCATCGGGGTGGCCCTTGGCGATGCCGCCGATGAGCTTGAAGGGGCCGAAGGTGTTGAAGCCGAAGCAGCCGTATTCGCCGAGAATTTTCGGGTGATGGGACTGCACCGCATGGGTGATGGACGCGGTATACCCCTCCTTTTTCGCACCGTAGGTGTAGAGAAAGAACACCTCTCTGCCGTCGGGCAGGGCATTTTCCGCAATTTTCAGCACGGATTTGTGGAATTTCGAGTAATAAATGCCGGAGGCAAAGCCGATGCGGTCAAAGCCCTCCAGAGCGGGTGCGGCAGTCTCCGCGGCGTCGATCAGGGTGACCGCATGCTTCTGCGCAATGGCATCCAGCAGCTTTTTGGTGTTGCCGTGATGCCTGGAATAATAAACGATGGCCGTTTTCATAAAACGAATCCTCCTGTTGTTTGGATAGGCGCAGTATAGCACAGAAAGATAAACTCACGGACACATTTCGGTCGATCCGGAATAAATTTCAAAAAGTTTACACTCAGGTTACATCCCTGTGCTATAATCAGAAAAAAGGAAGGGGGAAAAGCCATGTTTTCGATCCTGATCGTAGAGGACAACGCCGATATGCGGGAGCTGTTCTGCACTGTGCTGTCCGACCACGGGTATCATACCATCGGTGCTGTAGACGGCATGGATGCCCTGAATATCATGGAAAAGGACTACGTCGACCTGGTGGTCGCGGACATCATGATGCCCAACATGGACGGCTATGAGCTGACGACCTCCCTGCGGGAGGCCCACTACGATCTGCCGATTTTGATGGTGACCGCAAAGGATCAGTTTTCGGATATGCAGCGGGCCTTTCGCGCCGGAACCGACGATTATATGGTCAAGCCCATCAATGTGAACGAGCTGGTTTTGCGGGTGGAGGCGCTGCTGCGCCGGGCGAAAATCTCCAGTGAAAAGAAAATCACGGTGGGGGACACGGTTCTGGACTACGATTCCCTGACCGTGACCAAAAACGGGGCGGCCAGCACCCTGCCCCAAAAGGAATTCTATCTGCTGTACAAGCTGCTGTCCTACCCCGGGAAAATTTTCACCCGGCAGCAGCTGATGGACGAGATATGGGGGATGTTTTCCGAGACCGACGAGCGAACGGTGAACACCCACATCAACCGTCTCCGGGATCGCTTCGCGGGGTGTACGGATTTCGAGATCGTCACTGTCCGTGGACTGGGCTATAAGGCGGTGAAAACGGTTGAATAGGAGGAAGCATTCCAGGCTTTGGCTGTATTTTGCCGGCATTGTTTTTATCACCGTCAGCGTTGTGTTTTTGCTGATTTCCCTGCTGTGGGCAGTGATATACAGGCTGGGCTATCTTACAGTGGAGCCTCACCGGGCGCCACTGGTATTGCTTGCCATGGGCAGTCTGCTTTTGGGCGGGATCATCGCCGTCTGCGTGGGAAAGCTGATTATCCGCCCGATCCAGAGCATGGGGGATGCCTTCGATGCGCTGTCCAGGGGAAACTTTGATGTGAAGGTATCGGAGCGGGAAAAAATCGATGAGATCCGGGATATGGCGCGTCGCTTCAATGCCATGACCTATGATCTTTCCCACATCGAGACACTGCGGAGCGACTTTGTGGCTAATGTCTCCCACGAATTCAAAACACCCATCGCCGCCATCGAGGGCTATGCCACGCTGCTGCAAAACCACAGATTGTCACCGGACAAGCACGACCGCTATGTGGAGAAGATTTTGGAAAACTCCCGTCGGCTCAGCAGAATGTCCGGGAACATCCTGCTGCTCTCCAAGCTGGAAAATCAGGAGACCGTTCCGGATCAGGCGGAGTACCGGCTGGACGAACAGATCCGGCAGTGCGTCCTGGCCTTGGAGCCGAAGTGGACGGAAAAGAAGATCGAGCTGGACATCGACCTGGAAAAGGCGACCTACTACGGCAGTCGGGGGCTGCTGGAGCAGGTGTGGCTGAACCTGCTGGACAATGCCATCAAGCATTCCGCTGAGGGGGGCGTCATTTCCATCCGGCTGCACGTCAGGGATGGCGTCCTGTCGGTCTCGGTCACCGACCACGGCGACGGCATGACGGAGGAGGTGCAAAAGCACGTCTTCGAGAAATTTTATCAGGGCGATTCCTCACGGAAAAGCGAGGGCAACGGCTTGGGGCTGGCGCTGGTCAAACGGATCGTGGATCTGTGCAGGGGAAGCGTTCATGTCCACAGTGTCCCCGGACAGGGGGCAGTCTTTGTTGTCCGGCTTCCGGATAATACATAACGAAAAATCCACAGCCGCTCCGTTCCCGGAGGACTGTGGATTTTTTCAGGTCAAAAGGGGATTATTCGCCGGGGCTCATGGGGATGACCTTGCCAATGTTCCAGGTGTTCACCACCCGACGATAGGCTTCCTCCCGCTCCCGGTGGTTTTTATAGGGCACCTCAGCGGTGTGGGCGCCGCAATCCAGGCAGGTGGCGTATACGCACCAGCCTTCCTCCTCTTCCACCAGACCGGGCCCCTGACAAATGGGGCAGTCAAACAGCTCCAGCTTCAGCTCTTCCATCAGATCCATAAAACGCAGCTCCTTGATTTTCTCATTCTGTCTGCTATTATATCGGAAAAGTGCGCCGTCCGCAACCCCTGCGACGGGGATATTTCCCGCATAACGGAACGGAAACACCCGGAGCTTCTCCGCAGGAACCTTTTGCAAAGCGATTGAGCTGCAAGACCTTTCCTTTTTTCGACAGCAGTCGTGGGAAAAACCTGGGAGATGCCGGAAAAGTGTGACAAAATGATGCGGATGCCATGGAAAATTGCATAAAAGCGTCGAAATTTTGAACACGATTTTTTGGAGAAATTGCGTAAAAAAGATTGTAAATCCCAGACTCGTGTGCTATTTTATACCCACGGTACCGAAGAAACTTATGGATGGAAGGCGAACGAGATGAAGGAACGCACCCGAATCGTGCTTGCGGATGAGCATACGGAATTTTGTCAGGAGCTGGTGCTTCAATTCAAAAACTATACAGGGGTAGAGATCGTGGGACAGGCGCGGGACGGAGAGACGCTGCTGGCGATGATCGGGGAAACAACGCCCGATGTTGTGGTGACCGATGCCATGCTGTCCAAAAAGGACGGCCTTTCGGTGATCCGCGCCGCCAGAGAGCTGCCGCTGAAGCCCATGCCGGTCTTTTATGTGGTGTCCTCCTTTTCCAGTGACAGCCTGCTGGCCGAGGCCATGGCACTGAAGGTGAGCTGCTTTACCCTGAAGCCCTGCGATACCGCCGATCTGGCGAAACGCATCGCCTCCGGCGGGGCGGTGGGCTTTGGCGGCGCGGCGCGCCCGGCCTCTCCCGAGGTGGCGCTGGAGATGCGGGTCACGGGCATCATTCACGATATCGGCGTCCCGGCCCACATCAAGGGCTATCAATACCTGCGGGAGGCCATCATCATGACGGTGCATGACATGGACACCATCAACGCCATCACCAAGGTGCTGTATCCCACGGTGGCCAAGCGGTACAAGACCACCAGCTCCCGGGTGGAGCGGGCCATCCGTCATGCCATCGAGGTGGCCTGGGATCGGGGCGATGTGGAGGTGCTCAACAGCTTTTTCGGCTACACGGTGTCCAACATCAAGGGCAAGCCCACCAACAGCGAATTTATCTCCATGATCGCCGACCGCATCCGGCTGGAGCAGAAGATCGGGTAAAAACCCCCTTGTGCTTTGCCGCAAGAAACCGTATAATAGAAGCAGAGGAGGGGATGCGCCATGCTCGGAAAAAAGAAGAAAGCGCCGCCCTTTGTGACGGCTATCATCCCAGCTGCGGGGGCCTCCCGCAGGATGGGCGGCGAAAATAAGCTGCTGCTGGAGCTGGAAGGCGTGCCGGTCCTGGGGCGGACGATGCTGGCACTGGAGGACTGTCCGGTCATCCGGGAGATCATCGTGGCGGCAGCCGAGGAGCAGATCGTCCCCTATGCCGAGTTGGGACGGGAACTGGGCGTTTCCAAGCTGGCCCGGGTGATAAAGGGCGGCGCGACCCGGCAGGAAAGCGTTTACAAAGCAGCGCTGGAGGCATCGCCGGAGGCGAAATATCTGGCGGTGCATGACGGCGCACGGCCGCTGGTGACGGCGGAGATCGTGGAAAACACCTGTAAAGCGGCATTCCTTTACAACTGCGCTGCTGCAGGCGTTCCGCTGCATGACACCATCCGGAAAGTGGACGAGGCAGAGCAGGCTGCGGGAACGTTGGAGCGGGAGCAGTTGCGGGCGATGCAGACGCCGCAGGTGGCAGATCGGGCACTGCTGCTGGCGGCACTGAAAAAGGCGCTGGACGAAGAAATTGCCGTTACCGACGAGTGCGCCGCACTGGAAGTGCTGGGCGCGCGGCCGGTAATCGTACCGGGTTCCTTTGAAAACATCAAGATCACCACTCCGGTGGATATTCTGTTCGCCCGGGCCATTCTGGAAGGGAGGAAGCGGTCATGATTCGCGTTGGCATTGGCTACGATGTCCACCGTCTGACGGAAGGGCGGAAGCTGATCCTGGGCGGGGTGGAGATCCCCTTTGAAAAGGGCCTTTTGGGCCACAGCGACGCCGATGTGCTGCTGCATGCCATCACCGATGCCCTGTTCGGCGCGGCGGCACTGGGGGATATCGGCAGTCATTTTCCCGATACCGCCCCCCGGTGGAAGGGGGCGGACAGCCTGACGCTGCTGGAAGCCTGCGGCCGGGAGCTGGCGGAGCGGGGCTGGCGGACGGTGAATGTGGACGCCGTCATCGTGGCACAAAAGCCCAGGCTGCTGCCCTATGTGCCCCAAATGCGGGAAAACATCGCCCGGGCGCTGGGCGTGACACCGGAGCAGGTGTCCGTAAAGGGCAAGACCGAGGAGGGACTGGGCTTTACCGGCACAGAAGAGGGCATGGCGGCCCACGCCGTTTGCCTGATTGGGAAGGATTGAACAAAGCCGTCAGACGGCGCATAGGATGACACGAAAGGAAGTGTTCATCCTGTGAGCTGTCTGATGGTTTTTCGTTCTGTGACACAGGCGCAGAGCGCCGGGGCCATCCTGCGGAAAAACGGCATCTCCTCTGTGCTGACAAAGCCGCCCGCAGGGATGGGACGGGGCTCCTGTGCCTTCGGCCTGGCACTCCCCAGGCAATATCTGCCCGGCGCGTTGGCGCTGCTGAACAAGACCAGCCTCCGTCCGCTGGGGCTGTTTGAAAATACCGGTACCGCCTGGCGGGAGGTGGTGCTGTGATTTATCTGGACAATGCCGCGACGACCTTGCAAAAGCCCGCCTCGGTGTGGCGGGCCATGGCCCAGACGGTGGGTTGCTGCGGCAATCCGGGCCGCTCGGGTCACCGGGCCGCCATGCGGGCCGCCGGGATCGTCTACGACTGCCGCTGCGCTGCGGCAGAGCTGTTCGGGCTGGCCCAGCCCGAGGGGGTGGTCTTCACCCTCAACGCCACCCACGCACTGAATATCGCTATCAAATCCTGCCTGAGGAGCGGCGGACACGCCGTGATCTCCGGCTATGAGCACAATTCGGTGGTGCGTCCGCTGGAGGGCATGGAAGGCGTGACCTATACCGTGGCCCGGTCGCCGCTGTTTGAGCCCGAGGCCGTCTGCGGCGCTGTGGCCGATGCCATCACCGCCCAGACCCGCTGCGTGATCCTCAGCCATGTTTCCAATGTGTTCGGCTTCGTTCAGCCGGTGGAGCAGGTGGATGCCCTGTGCCGGGAACGGGGCATCCCGCTGGTGATTGATGCCTCCCAGTCGGCGGGGACGCTGCCGCTGAAGGCGTCGGATTTGCCCGGAACGGCCTTTGTCTGTATGCCGGGCCATAAGGGACTGTACGGGCCGCAGGGAATCGGGATCCTGCTTTGCTGTAAAGACATTCCGCTTTACACCGTTCTGGAGGGCGGGACAGGAAGCGCGTCTCTGGAACGGCGGCAGCCGGACTTCCTCCCGGATGCGCTGGAAAGCGGGACGCTGAATGTACCCGGCATCGCCGGCCTGCGGGAGGGCCTCCGGCTGGTGACGAACCGCGGAGCGGAGATCGTTCAGCGGGAGCAGGCGCTGCTGTCGCAGGCGGCAGAGGCTCTGGGCAGCATCCCCGGCGTCCGGCTGTGGTACGGGCCCCGCTGCCAGTGCGGGGTGCTGTCCTTCCGCCTGGAGGGATGGGATCCTACAACGCTGGGAGCCGCCATGGCGCGGGAGGGCTTCTGTCTGCGCCCGGGACTGCATTGCGCGCCGCTGGCCCACGAGACAGCAGGCACCCTGCCGGAGGGCACGCTGCGGGCGGGCTTTTCGCTGTTCAACACGGCGGAGGAGGTCACGCTTTTGATCCGTCAGGTGGAAAAACTTGCAAAATGCCCTCCGGACACAAAAAACAAGTGCTTCGGCTATTGAAAAAGCGCCGTTTATTTGATAAAATAAGAGCAGACATAAAAACAGGAAAAGGAAGCGGCTGCCGACATGTTCGAAGGGTTGATCAACAATGTAGGAAGGGCCACGGTTTGGGATGTCCTGGATATCCTGATTGTGGCCTTTTTGTGTTATAAGCTGATGCGGTTTTTGCGCAGGATCAACGCACAAAAGCTGTTTCAGGGCCTGGTGCTTTTGGCCGCCACGACCCTTTTGGCCGAGCTGGTGCAGCTCAAGGCGCTCAGCTTCATCATGCGTGCCGTGATGGAGGTGGGCGTTCTGGCGCTGGTCATCATCTTCCAGCCCGAACTGCGAAAGATGCTGGAACAGTTCGGCAGCCAGCGGCTCTTCCGCCTGCTGGGCGTGGGCCGCAGTCAGGAGAGCAAGGGTACCGATATGGCCATCCTCCAGACGGTGGAGGCGGTCAACTCCCTCGCCTGGACGAAAACCGGCGCACTGATTATCTTCCAGCGGGAGGACGATCTCCGCAGCATCATCAACACCGGCACCACCATCAATGCCGATGTGAACGCGGAATTGCTGAAGAATCTGTTTTACAACAAGGCCCCGCTGCATGACGGCGCGGTCATCATTGCCAACGGCCGCATCGCCGCTGCCGGGTGCATCCTGCCCCTCAGCGGCAAGCAGAACATCAGCAAGGATCTGGGCACCCGTCATCGGGCCGGCCTGGGCCAGAGCGAGAATTTTGACTCCCTGTCGGTCATCGTTTCGGAGGAAACCGGCGGTATTTCGCTGGCAGAGGGCGGCATCCTCAAGCAGCATCTGGCGCCTGAGACGCTGGAGCGCCTGCTGATGGCCAAGCTGATGCCGGAGATCGAGACGCACGACAAGCAGACGCTGGTGGAACGGGTAAAGGGGCTGATCTCGAAATGATGAAATGGATCCGGGAAAATGATATCAT
>CAZDUQ010000061.1:0-7695 GCA_964508665.1 uncultured Oscillospiraceae bacterium
TTGTTTTTTATGACTACTTTTTGACCAAAAAGCGTGCTTTTGACCTCAATGTCATCGGTTGATCGTAAATTGCCCTTCATGCCTTTCACATTGCCAATTTCCACGGCAGCGTAGCACCATGTTTGGATGCCATCATCAAATTGCTTAACATATAACCGGTCTTTTCCATTTCCATAATTTATAATGTATTTCAGTTAACAGTAACCATACTTTTCATACAATCCCACATACTCTGAAGGAATATACGTTCTCTGCAAAGTTCTTTCATACGCTCCGGCTTCTCCTTTCCCCCCTCCCGGCAGTCCGGTTCTTTCCGCTTCTATTTTCCTGTCAGATTATGGATTGCATGATTATTCTCTTTCAACAACTCCCCGCAAGATCCCCTCTTCCGCAGGGCGGAGAGGGATAAAATCGGGAACCCGACGAATGGAGACCGCCCGGGCAATTCCCGCAAGTATGGAACGGCTGCGCTTGTATTGGCCGAAGCGATGTGCTATAATGGGGACATCAAAAAGAACGAAAAGGAGGTTCCCTTTTTATGAAGCTGACATTTTACGGTGCGGCCCGAGCGGTCACCGGCAGCTGCCACTGTCTGGAGGCCTGCGGCAAGCGCATCCTGATCGACTGCGGCCTGCAGCAGGGGCGGGACGAGATCGAGGACAACCGTCTGCCCTTCCACCCCGGCGAAGTGGACTGTGTCTTTGCCACCCATGCCCACATCGACCACACCGGCCGGATGCCTCTGCTCTATAAGCAGGGCTACACCGGGAAAATTCACGCTACCCGCCTCACCGCCCGGCTGATGGAGATCATGCTGCTGGACAGCGCCCACATTCAGGAGAGCGATGCCCAGTACGCCAACCAGAAGGGCAGACGGGCCGGTCGGCCCATGGTGGAGCCTCTGTACACCACCGAGGACGCCCAGGTGGCGCTGGCCAATCTGGAGATCCACGACTACGAGCAGCCCTTTGAGCTGTATCCCGGCATCACCGTGCGCTTTGTGGACGCCGGACACCTGCTGGGCTCCTCCTTTGTGGAGTTCACCGTCACCGAGGGTGACCAGACCCGGGTGATCGTGTTCTCCGGCGACATCGGCAATGTGGAGCAGCCCATCATCCGGGATCCCGCCTACCTGTGTCAGGCCGATTATGTCATCACCGAGAGCACCTACGGCGACCGGGAGCACCGGGAGGGGGAGGGCGATTATACCCGGGAGCTGGCGGAGATTTTGGACAGCACCTTTGCCAAAGGCGGCAACGTCATCATCCCCGCCTTTGCCGTGGGGCGCACCCAAGAGCTGCTGTATTTCATTCGGGAGATCAAGCAGAAGGGGCTGGTGCCCTCCTGCCCCGGCTTTTCCGTCTATGTGGACAGCCCTCTGGCCAAGGCGGCCACCACGGTGTTTGCCGGTGACCTGACGGGTTATATCGATGAAGAAGCCAAGGCGCTGGTGGAGGACGGTGTGCGGATGCTCACCTTTGACGGGCTGTACCTCACCGAATCCACCGAAGAATCCCGCGCCCTCAACGACGACCGCAGCCCCAAGGTCATCATCTCGGCCAGCGGTATGTGCGACGCGGGGCGCATCCGCCACCATCTGAAGCACAACCTGTGGCGGCCGGAGTGTACCGTCCTGTTTGTGGGCTATCAGTCCGAGGGCAGTCTGGGCCGCCGCCTGCTGGACGGCGCCCCTGCGGTGAAGCTGTTCGGCGAGGAGATCGCCGTCAAGGCGAAGATCGTCAACTTCCCCGGGCTGTCCTCCCACGCGGGGCTTTCCGGACTGCTGAACTGGATCCAGGCATTCTCCCCCAAGCCCAAGCAGGTGTTCGTGGTACACGGCGATGCCGAGGTGGTGCCCCAGTATGTGGAACGGCTGGAAAAGCTGGGCTTTGCCGTCCACGGCCCCGAGCTGCTGGAGGAATATGACCTGCTGGAAAACCGTCTGCTGCGGGAGGGCCACACCCCCGTCAAGCCCCGTGTCAAGGAAGAAGGTTCGGTCCAGTTCCACGCCCTGCAGCAGCAGGGACAGGCTCTGCTGGAAGCCATTGCCCACAACAAGGGCGGCACCAACCGGGATTTGCGGGCCTTTGCCTCCGAACTGGAGGCCCTTATCAAAAAGTGGGATCGTTGATCGGAGATACAGAAAAGCACCCGTCTTGTCTGAGACGGGTGCTTTTCATATGATGGAAGGCCCAACGAATTTAGAATACCATAAATGCTCCGGAGGCGCAAGCGGAAGCTTCCGATTCTCCTTTTTGCACAAAATTTTGCTGAAAATATTGTACAAACCGCCGATTGCGCTTTATTTAACGATTTGCTATCATATAATTAGAGGAGTCGCCGTCCACCGACCCGGAAAACGGAAAGGATGTGAGTCCCATGGGCCGGAAGAACGCCGTACAGCGGCACGGGGGGTATAATACAATTCACACCGAAGAGCCATGAACATGAAACACTCCTGTAGAAAAGCAACTGTCTTTTTCCTTGCGGTCGCCGTCCTGCTGGTCTGCGGCTGGCTGGTGGTGTCCTGGTATCAGGGAAAAGAAGAAGAACGCCAACTTTATGAAAACTGGAAGAATGCCATGCTGCCGGAGGTCCAGCAGTTGGTGCGCCTGTATGCGGCTTTTGAAGAAAGTGATTCTGAAAATGATCTGAGAGCGCTGATCCGGGCATACGACGCAGCCTATGAAAATACAAAAAACATTTTCGAGGGCGGCGGTATGATCAATCTGGCGCATATTGCGGGGTGGCTCCGGAAAGACTACCCTGTGTGGCAGAAGCAGACTTTTTTGTTGGCGCTGGATGAGCAGAACCAGTGGCTTTATCAGGGATTGCAGGAGAAGCCACCCGCATGGATGTTGAAACGGTATAGGAGTGAGTATAACTCCGGTCTGCGGGATATTTTGGATACTTATTGAATTGCAACAAAAGCGGCGGGGCACTTGCCCCGCCGCTGTCTTTTTTTATTTCGCCTGTGCCTCGCAATACAGGCAGCGATAAACGCCGTTTTCCGGGTCGGTGAGGACGAACACATGGTCCAGCTCCTGCTCGGTGGAGGTGATGCACCGGGGATTCTGACACTTGAGTACATTCACCAGCCGCTGCGGGGGCTGGAGCGCCTTTTTCTCCGCCACTTCGCCATCGCGGATGATGCTGACGGTGGCGTGGGGGTCCACATAGGCAATGACATTCAGATCCACCGGCAGCTCTCCAGCGATCTTGATGATATCCTTTTTACCCATTTTGACGCTGGCGGCGTTTTTGATCAGGGCGACCTGGCAGTCGGCATTGGCCAGGCCCAGCAGCTCATAGAGCATCATGCTGCGGCCGGCGGTGATATGGTCGATGACCATGCCGTTTTGAATGGAACCGATCTTCATGCCGTCACCTCCAGCAGCATCATGATGAGAGCCATGCGCATGTATTTCCCATTGAGCACCTGCTTGAAATAGCAGGCCCGGGGGTCACTGTCCACCGCCACGCTGATCTCGTTCACCCGGGGCAGGGGGTGCATGACGATCATATCCGCCGGGGCGTTTTTCAGCTTGTCGGCATCGAGGATGTAGCTGTCCTTCAGCCGCAGATAATCCTCCTCGTTAAAGAAGCGCTCCCGCTGGACACGGGTCATGTACAGGGCATCCAGCTGAGGCATGGCCCCCTCCAGATTGGCGGTCTGGGTGTAGGGGATGTCATACTTTTGCAGCACATCCTTTTTGATGTAGGAGGGCAGCTGCAATTCCTTGGGGGAGATGAGCACCACCTTGATGCCCGAATACCGGGCCAGGGCGGCGATGAGGGAATGCACCGTGCGGCCGAACTTCAGGTCGCCGCAGAAGCCCACGGTCAGGTCGTGGAGCCGCCCCTTTTCCCGGTACAGGGTCAGCAGATCGGCCAGCGTCTGGGTGGGATGGTTGTGACCGCCGTCACCGGCGTTGATCACCGGGATGGAGGCGTTCATGGCCGCCACCAGCGGTGCGCCCTCCTTGGGGTGGCGCATTGCGATGATATCGGCGTAGCAGCTGATGGTCTTGGCGGTGTCGGCCACGCTTTCGCCCTTGGCGGCGGAAGAGCTGTTGGCTGAGGAAAAGCCGATGACCTGTCCGCCCAGCTCGTACATGGCCGCCTCAAAGGACAGCCGGGTGCGGGTGGAGGGCTCAAAAAACAGGGTGGCCAGCTTTTTCCGGTCGCACACATGGGCGAACCGGTCGGGATCGGCGATGATCTGGTTGGCCGTGTCGATCAATCCCTGAATTTCCTCCACCGAGAGGTCGGTAATGTTAAACAGGCTCCTCATTTGCCGATCCAGCTTTCGTCAGCGGGATTGTTGCGGAAGGCCAGCAGCCGCTGCACATCGGCAGAGGCGATATATCCGCTCTCGGCGGCCACCTGAGCGATGGTGTCGAAATCGGTCAGGCTGACATTCTTCACCTGAGCAGCAGCCATCCGCTCCAGGCCTTTCTGCATCCCATAGGTGAAGATGGAGACAACGCCCAGCACCTGGGCGCCGGCCTCCCGCAGGACGTTCACCACCTCGATGACGCTGCCGCCGGTGGAGATCAGATCCTCGATGACCACCACCTTCTGACCGGGCTCCAGCCGCCCTTCGATCTGGTTGTTGCGGCCGTGATCCTTGGCAGAGCCCCGGACATAACCCATGGGCATATTCAAAAGGGAGGCCGCGATGGCGGCGTGGGCGATACCGGCGGTGGAGGTGCCCATCAGCACCTCAGCCTGGGGATATTCCAGCTTCACGGTATCGGCAATGGCCTGCTCCACCCGTGTCCGCACCTCCGGCGCGGTAAGGATCAGGCGGTTGTCGCAGTAAACCGGGCTCTTGATGCCGCTGGCCCAGGTAAAGGGCTCGTCCGGGCGGAAAAACACGGCCCGGATGCTCAGCAGGTCAGACGCGATCTGTCGTTTCATATCGTACACCTCTCAGTCTCAGTGGTCAGTCAACAAATTCTTCTACACAGCGCTTCCAGGCCGCCACGGGATCCTCGGCACCGGTGATGGGTCGGCCCACCACGATGTAATCCGACCCCAGCTCCTTCGCCTGGGCAGGGGTGGTGACCCGCTTCTGGTCGCCCACATCTCCACCGGCAAAGCGCACGCCGGGGGTGACGGTCAAAAAGCCCCTGCCGCAGACCTCGTGCACCCTTCCCGCCTCCAGCGGAGAGCACACCACACCGTCCAGCCCGCAGTCGGCGGCATTTTTGGCATAGTGCATCACCACCTGCTCCAGCGGACGGTCAATGAGCAGATCCCGATGCATGGTCTCCTCATCGGTGGAGGTCAGCTGTGTGACGGCGATGAGCAGCGGACGGCTGCCATCGGCCCGTGTCAGACCCTCCAGCGCGGCCCGCATCATGGGGCCGGTCCCGGCGGCATGGAGATTGCAGATATCCACATCCAGCCCGGACAGCACCGCCATGGCCTTTTTCACCGTGTTGGGGATGTCGTGGAGCTTGAGATCCAGAAAGATCTTATGCCCCCGGGCCTTGATCTCCCTCACGATGGCGGGGCCCTCGGCGTAATACAGCTCCATGCCGATCTTTACAAAGGGCTTTTCGCCCTGAAAGCGATCCAGAAATGCCAGCGTCTTTTCCTTGCTGTCAAAATCGCAGGCAACGATCACATCTTTACCCATCGGTCGTTCCTTCCTTTCCGTTATGTGGCCGAGGCCGTGTGGGCCGCGCCCACGATCCCGGCCAGACTGTCGATCCCATACTGCTCCATGACCCGGGGCAGCTCTTCCAAAATGTTCTTGCAGACAAAAGGCTCCACCAGATTGGCCGCTCCCACGCCCACAGCCGTGGCGCCCGCCAGCATCATTTCCATCACATCCCGGGCAGAGGACACCCCGCCCATGCCGATGATGGGGATGCTCACCGCTTCATACACCTGCCAGACCATCCGCAGCGCCACCGGGAAGACTGCCGGGCCGGAAAAGCCGCCCATGGTGTTGGCGATGATGGGCTTTTTCCGCTTCAGATCGATGCGCATCCCCAGCAGGGTGTTGATGAGGGACAGTCCGTCCGCCCCGGCAGCCTCGCAGGTCCGGGCGATGACCGTGATGTCGGTAACATTGGGGGAAAGCTTCATGATGACGGGCTTGTCCCCCGCCACTGCCTTGACGGCGCGGGTGACCTGGGCCGCCATGTCCGGGTCGGTGCCAAAGGCCAGCCCGCCGTGACGCACATTGGGACAGGAGATGTTCACCTCCAGCCAGCCCACCTGGGGACACTGTGCCAGCTTGCCCGCCACCAGCGCATATTCCTCCACGCTACTGCCGCACACATTGGCCATCACCGGCTTGTGGAAGCACTGCGCCAGCCGGGGCAGCTCGTTTGCGATGACGGCGTCCACGCCGGGGTTTTGCAGCCCCACCGCGTTGATCATGCCGGAGGGACAATCGGCGATGCGGGGCGTGGGGTTGCCGAACCGCGCCTCGCCGGTGGTGCCCTTAAAGGAGAAGGTCCCCAGACAGTTGATATCATACAGCTGAGCGAACTCATAGCCATAGCCGAAGGTGCCGCTGGCAGGGATCAGGGGATTGTCCAGCTGCAGCCCGCACAGCGAAACGCGGGTGTTTACCATACGATCTCCTCCTTCATCAGCACCGGCCCATCCTTGCAGATGCGCTTGTTTCCATATTTGGTCTTGCAGGTACAGCCCATGCAGGCGCCGAAGCCGCAGCCCATGCGCTCCTCAAAGCTGAACTGTCCGGAGGTGCGGCATTCGGCATAGACCGCCTTCAGCATAGCCTCCGGCCCGCAGGTGTACAGGAAGGTATAGCCCTCCGCCTGCCGGACACCATCGGTGACCAGGCCCTTCTGCCCCAGACTTCCGTCGGCGGTCAGAACGGTCACCTCGGCCCCCAGCGCCCGGAAGTCATCCTCCAGAAACCGTTCTTCCCCGGTGTTGAAGCCCAGCACCACCCGGGGGCTGGCCCCGCGGGCCACCAGCTCGCGGCACAGCTTATACAGCGGCGGGATGCCCACGCCGCCGCCCGCCAGCAGCGGGCGCTCGCCCGAAAGGGCGGGATCGAACCCGTTGCCCAGCCCGGACAGCACATCCAGCACCTTGCCGGGGGCAAAGCCGGTCATCTGCCGGGTGCCTTCTCCCAGCGGTTTATAAATCAGTGTCAGGATATCTCCCTCCACATCGCACACCGAAATGGGGCGGCGGAGGAACAGTCCGTCCAATTTGAGATTGACAAACTGGCCGGGTGCGGTGATGGCGGAGGTATCCCCCCGCAGCCGCATCCGCCAGATGTTTTTTGCGATACAGTCGTTTTCCAGAACGGTGAACAGGCTCTGGATCATGCGCGGTCACCGGCGTCGATGGTGGAAATGGTCAGCGTGGTCTCCTCCAGCACATCCAGCAGCACCCGGACGGTATCCAGCGCGGTGAACATGGTCACATTATACTCGGTGGCGATCTGCCGGATCTGGAAGCCGTCGGCCTGATTGGCGCCGGGATCCCGGGTGTTGATCACATAGGCGATGTGTCCCTGCCGCAGTGCGTTGGGGATCTCGTCACTGTCGGCGCTGATCTTGGCCAGCGCGTGGGTGCGGATGCCGTTTTCCTTGAGGAACTTCGCCGTACCGGTGGTGGCCTCGATGTTGAAGCCCAGATTGTAGAACCGGCGGATCAGAGGCAGTGCCTCATCTTTGTCCCGGTCGGCGATGGTGG
>CAZDUQ010000062.1:0-7410 GCA_964508665.1 uncultured Oscillospiraceae bacterium
GCGGCTTGCCGAAACTCTTTGAATTCTCCACCGATGAAGATAAGTCCAATTACCTCAAAAACATCTTTACCGAAACTTATATCAAAGACATCAAAGAAAGAAACGACATTCGCAGCGATTCGGAACTTGAAGAACTCTTGGATATTCTTTCTTCGGCAATCGGCTCTTTGACTAATCCCAAAAAACTGTCCGACACTTTCAAAAGCGTAAAGCAGGTATCTATTCATCCCGACACTTTGAAAAACTATCTTGATTATTTCGTTGATTCGTTTTTAATCGAGCAAGCCAAACGTTACAATATCAAAGGCAAGAAATATATCAATACTCCGTCAAAATATTACTTTACCGACATCGGCTTACGAAACGCCCGCTTGAATTTCCGTCAATCGGAAGAAACTCACGCTATGGAAAATATTGTATACAACGAGCTTAAAATTCGTGGTTTTAATGTTGATGTCGGCATCGTTGATTATTACTCATCAACTGACAAACAAAAAAGCACATTAAAACAAGCCGAAGTTGATTTTGTTTGTAACATGTTAGACAAACGCTATTATATTCAAGTCGCACTTTCGCTCCCGTCACAAGAAAAATTAGAACAAGAACAAAATTCCTTGATACACATCGCCGATTCATTTAAGAAAATCATTATTGTAAAAGATATTTCTCGCTCTCATTACAATGAAGACGGAATTTATCTAATGAGCTTGTTTGATTTTTTACTAAATCCCAATAGTTTGAATTTTTAATTTTCACTATTTTAATATCCGCCTTTTGGGCGGATATTTTTTTATTTAACTTTAACACTTTACTAAAATAATCTTTCTAATCTAATGATATATCTTCAATATTATTACATCCTTTTTTATCATGTCTATAATTCGTACAACCCATAAAATAATTACCATTCTCTTTTGCCCTTTTAACAACCATAATTCCATCACACTTATCACAGCAATGAATATTTCCAGGTCTTCTCATATCATTGGTCATAAAACCACAAATTTCTGGTTCATTAGTACATATATATAATTTTAAACCATAACTGGTATTTTCTTTTAATTGAAGCGGATATCCACATTTTGGACATTTACTTCTCTCTTTCTTTATTTCTTTAGGTTCTATTTCGATTTTTCCATGTAAAGATATTGAATCATAATCCTTAAGTAATTCTAAAACAAAGAAAGAAGGTCTACTTTGAGGTGCTAAAATAAACACTCTGTTTTTGGCTCTTGTAAGAGCAACATAAAATAATCTTCTCTCTTCAGCATATTCATAATTTTTATCTTCATACATTACAAATTTTAAAATTGGATCATCATCTATTTGTGATGGAAAACCAAATTTAGAATTTTCTGCATTTAGTATAACTACATTATCGAAAGTTAAACCTTTCGAACTATGAGCTGTCAAAAAGGTTAATTTTGCTTGCGGGAATTTTTTACTTTTAATTGCATTTGATTTGTTTTCATAATAAAATAATTCTGTATTTATTAAATGTTCACCATCAAATCCATATCTACCAATTAGTAAGATATTAGTTTGATTTCCATCAACAGCCAAAATTTTACCAATTACTTGTTCTAATACTTTGGCTTTTTCATAGCGTACACCTTTTATTCCTGGTTTTTCATTGTTTTTATAAACATCACTATATGTATATACTACAACTGGATTCTTTATTGTCTTATTTGATTTTAATTTCTTTCGGATTTGTGAAGTATTTTTTTGAATAAAATTACCTGCTATATCTATTAATTCTTGAGAATTTCGATATGTATTAGTAATTCTCAATGTTTCAGCATATCCCATCTCTTTTTCGAATTCGGTAAATAATTCTATTTCTGATCCTGAAAAAGCGTATATTGATTGCCAGTCATCACCTACTACACAAATTTTAGCCTTACAAACCTCATTAATAGCTTTGACCAAATTAAATCTTTGTCTTGAAATATCTTGATATTCATCTACAATTACATACTTAAAATTAATTTGATTTTGAACTCTTTTAGCATCTTTTAATAATCTTGTCGATTCATTTATCATATCTTCAAAATCTACTGCGTTTTTAGTTTTTAAATATTGAGTATAATGTAAATATACTTTTTCTAAAATATTTAAAAACAATAAATTTCTTGGATTTTTAGTTTTAGCTTTTAAAATTAAGAAATCTTCTTGATGATAGTCTCGTGTTTTAAATAAATGGATAAATCTAGAAGCAAGCATAGAAAAACGCATAATATATTTTTCTTGGTCATGATTAATTATTTTTTCATATACTTCTATATCTGATTTTTTATTTAAAACAAAGCCTTTTTTGACTAATTCTTCTTCTAAATGTTCTAACAAACTTCTTCCGTCATTATATTTTGAAAAGGTCGTAATTAACTCTGTATCAAACATTTTATGATGATTTATTTTGTATTTCATATTAATAATATAATTATTTAATTCTTCTATACTATATCTATCATTTTCTAATGATTCACTAATACCAAAATGTTCTAAATAGCAACACTTATGCCCTTGAGATATATAAAAATCTGGAGTATAAATTTTCTTAGAATTAGGTATTTTATATTTATAAGGCTTTTCATATTCATAATCAATATTATGCAAATATAAAAAGTTAGCTATTTGAACTTCTTGAATTGAACGTAAAACTTCATTTTTTATTGTTTTTTGTTCTTTAGTTCTGGCATTTATAATAGTTTTATTTACTTCTTTTACACTGCTTTTCAATGTAGTGTAATCTTTTCGTTCTTTATAATCTAAATATTCTTCTTTGCTAATTCTTTCTAGGAATTCTTCGGGAATATCTAAATAATACCCATATAGCATAACTAGTTGTTCTAATAATTCTTTATCTTCCATTACTAGTGAAGTTAAATACTTGTGGATAGACCAAAAATTATCTTTTTCTATTTGTGAAGTAGAAGAATCTAGATCTTTTAAAATTATTGCTCTACCAACAGAATGAAATGTTGCAATAGGACATTTAACGCCTAATTGTTGATTTATTCGCTCTTTTAATTCATTAACAGCTTTATTAGTAAAAGAAATAATAAGAATATCTTCCGGGGCTATATTTTGTTTATCAACTAAATATTTTACTTTTGCAGCGACAGTTGTGGTCTTGCCAGCTCCTGCTCCTGCTATTACAATATTATAATCTTCATCGGTTAACACAACTCTTCTTTGTTCTTCATCTAACATTATTTTATCATCACAATTATGTAAAATATTATCTAAATATTCCTTTTCTTCTTCTAGTTTTCTACGCAAATAGTTTTCATTTCTTTTGCTTAACCAACTATAAAAGTTTTCGTACATTGATAAATAATATAGTACGTTATCAATTGAAAAATCATATTTACTACAATACAATTTTAAATTTTTACTATCTTTTATTTTTTTAAAAAATGACACATTAGCTGCTTCTAAAGCTAGCCTTTCTTTTACCTCACTTCTACTTATATATTTATTCTCTTGGTAAATTGCTTCTTTCCATTTCCAAAAAGAAATTAATGTGTTTATCTCATTAGAATAAGGTTCATGTAAATATCCTGATTTCAAAAATAACCTTTTTAAGATGTTAGTGTTATTGGATTTTACGACATAGCCACAATTAATACAATTATCTTTTTTTATTTCCGCACCACATATAGGACAAATCATAATTATCTCCCTACTATAAATTTTTATAAAACTCACTTTAATTATAACACTTTTGGTGTAAAAAACAAAATATATTACATATTATTGATAAATTTTTTCTTTTATAACTTCTTTTCAAAATGAAAACAACTACTTTCTCTTAGAAAAAGTAGTTGTTATAAGTATTATTTATTATGTACTAATATGTTTATAACTCTTGGTTGGTTATTATTTCCATCCTGAATCATATACATAAGTTGTTCCATCTACTACAAATGTTACTTCATAACCAAATGAATCACTTAAAATAGCGTCTTTAACAGTAGATTGATTCATCCATCCATTACTAATACAGTCAACAAATGTTTGAGTTGTACCTTCTTTTCCTACAGCAAAAGCAAATTGTGAACCGAATGTACATTCTTTGTAAGTTGCATCTCGATATATATTAATACGATTATAGTTACCACCATTAGCAAACTCACAATTTGTAAATTGAAGAGTTCCGTTACCATTTCTTCCTATTGCGGTAATACCTTGAATATAGCAATTTTCTACTACTAAATTACAATGTAATTGGTCAAAATGAATTGCGTATGTTGATTTACTTCCATAAAACTTACAGTTTTTAATAACCACTTTACTGTCAACTGACCCTATACCATCACCAATTTGACGATAACCTCCAATAAATTCACAACCATCAATTGTTACATCACCAGCATCAGCTGATACATATATAGCATTGTAGTTAGTTCTTGAAGTATCAAAAGTACTATTGGTAATTAATACATTATCTCCAGTAACATTAATAACTTTATTGCCATTATTTCCTGTATTACTTAATTTAAAATCAACTCCAGTAATAGAAACATTATCACCTATATTTAATCCAGTTTCTCCATAAGGAGTAACAAAAGAAACACCATCAGTACCTGTTATTTCAATGTTTTCTAATGATAAAGGTTCAGTAATTTCATATTCACTAGCTGTTAAATAAATACTACTTTCTCCTTCACTAATAGCAGTTAATAAAGCATCTTCATTCTTAACAATTCTAACAACTTCTTCTGCATCAGTATAACCAGCATTACCTTGAACAGCTTCTATAATTACTATTAAACTAGTTGTTAAATTTTGGTATTCATCTCCTACATTTGCTGGTAATTCTACGGTTACAGCTAGATCATCCATTTTTTGACCTTTTTCTAAAGTTGCCCATGCAGATGTATAACTTAACAATGTTGTGTATTCTTTTCCATTAATACCTAAAACTAATTCTGACATTAATTTTTCACCATCAACACATTTTACTTTTACACGATATTGAACATTTACTGTACTATTATTGATACCAGTTACATTAAAACTTACTTTATCACCAGGAATTACATTAGCTAATGTTAATACGCCTTCTACAAATGTTGCTGTTCCACCTTGACTAAATGTTCCATCAGTTCTTCCTGATAAAGTTTTATCATCTTCTAATGACCAAGTTTCTAAATTTTCAACACTTGCTTGCATTTCTACTTTACCAGATGTGATTGCGATATCAACTTTATCTTCACTTGTAAATAACGCAAATGTGGCACCTGCTAATAAACTAAAGCATAATGCGATAGTTAAAAACGAACTTAAAATAATTTTTTTCTTCATTCTTCTTTCCTTTTTCCTTTCTTTTGATAAGTTCATAAACGTACACCTTTATATATTTAAAAAAATAAAATTTTAATAGAGAAAACACTTTAATTTTTCAAGTTTTTTAGTTAAATAATTAAAATTATTTGCATTTTTATGTTTATTATAGTATAATTATAATAGTTCATAAAGGTGTACCTTTATAGAAAACAAAACAGTTATTTTAAAGATAAACAACATCATTTATCCAAAAAATAACTGTTTTTATTATTTTATACATTAATTAGTGTGGATAACTTTATTTATTATCCATTTTTTCTTTTCTAAGGTTATTATTCGTCTTAAATTGCACGTAAAAAATTACAGTTGCATGCCAAAAAGGCCACTGGTATGTGTTTTTTTAAACCATAGATATTTTTAAGTTCAGAGTTCTTTTCCATATTTTAAATCATCTTTTTTTGAATATGCTCCATCTCCTATTAACTCTTGTGTATATTAACTATTACTTTTGTCGCCAGTAGTAGTTATTACAACTATTATTATTCTTTCAGGTGATATCTATATGATTTTTATATTCGAAAAAGAAGTATCTGAAGTTTGATGGCCAATTCTTGCTTCTTCATTAGCGATACTTATTTTATTTTCAATATTGCCTTTTATGATTTCTTCTAAATAATTAATTCTTTTTCATACTTCATCCTAACATTTTTTTACAAAATAGAAAAGAAGAGAATATTCACTTTTCTAGGCTTTGCCATTTTTTTATACATTAGTAATTTTTTGTCTTTACTTTTTTAAATGAATTATTTATTCACCTATTTCTTCTGATAAAAGAAAAAGCACCTGCATACTTTTTTATTATTTAAATATTATTAATTTTTAAAAGCTTTATTCTTGGCATATTTTATATCAAAAAACCAAGGTGTAATTACTTTATCAACTAAATATTCAGGTTCGTTATTTTCTTCTGTCTTCTCTGGATTTAATACTTTTAATGAATAATAATTATAAAATAATCCAATATATTTTTTAGAACCACCATCATCGTAAACACCTGTTTGAATGCAAAAAATAGGTTCTTTATCATTTTTACATTTAATATTATCAGTAGCAAAAAAAATACCCCATAACACTAAAAATAAAATTACTATTGAAAGAATAATTTTTTTTCTATTCATACATTATATCCTCTGAAATTTCAGTTTTAGATTGCACATTAATTATTTTTATATCTAAATATTTGTATCCGTCGTCATTAGTGTAAGTTGTCACATAGAATCTAACTGGTACAATTTCTCCATCATATGTGTAAATTTGTTCATAAGTTTTTGTTGAAATAATTTTATTATAAAATACGCCACCTTCATTGATGTTAGATCTAACTGAATAATTATCATTAGCGGCAAATAAGCTATCAAAGTTAGAAGTCATTTGAATAGCAGCATCACTATAAGATTGTTTTGATTTATAATATCCTACAATTGTTTGCTCTTCATAATATACATCAATATAATCATCAGTTTCATAACCATTTATTAACTTAACGTATCTTTTTACTGTCCCTCTATTATTTTCATACTTTAATATATAACCTTCTAACAAACTAGAATTAAATAATACAACATTACTATTAATTGTCATATTTGTTGTTGTCATATTAGCATATGTACTTGGAATAATAGGTTTTAATATTTGGCTACCATCTCCATAAATAACTGAACTGCCTAAACCAGTAAACCAAAAAGACATACCACTACTAGCTTCATCTACAGTTTGTGAAATAGTTTTACCTTCTTCAATAAAAGTCAGATAACCTTTTTGGCTAACTGACATGATAATTAATTACTATTTTCCAGTTCTAAAGAAATCCATACCTTGTACTATTAACATTAATAATGGAATAGTATCTATATGTGTTACAAACCATCTTTCATCTTTTGACTCATCATTAATAACAACATCCAAATTATTCATTGCTTCATATACTTGATCTACGGTTAAATTAGTCATTTTCGAAAGTTCATTTACTGTTAAGCCATTATTATTATTTTCAAAAAAAACAAATAGAATTTTTAAAACATTTATATTGCAAAGATTTGATAATGTTCTATAAAT
>CAZDUQ010000063.1:0-7376 GCA_964508665.1 uncultured Oscillospiraceae bacterium
CGGCCTGCTCACGGGCAGAGCCGTCGCCGGGCTTGTTGGCAAAGACGCAGGAGCCCACGGTGGTCTTTGCGGCGTCGCCGCCCACCTTTGCCAGCACATCCAGCACCTCGGCGGGGATGTTGCCCTGCTCGCGGGCTTCCTCCAGCGCACGAACGGCCTTGGAGCGGCCCACATACTCGGGGACACGGCGGCTCAGGGCGAACTCACTGAGACCGATGGGATTGGAGCGGTAGGACGAGGTCTCGCCGGAGGGGATCAGCTCATCGGTGGTAGTGACGGGGTCATGGATGACGGCGCACAGCTTCACCAGCAGGTCATCCTCCAGAGCGGGCATGGCGGGCCAGTCCTTGATGTTGGGGCCGTAACGCAGCTCGGCGGTGGGATCGGCCTTGCCGAAGCCCTCGTAGCAGCGCTTGGCATAGACCGAGCCGTCGTAGGTATACTTCAGTTCCTCCGCGGTGGGAGAGACATAATCGAAGTCGGTAGCTGCGGTGAGCACGCCGCCATTGGCAGCGGTGGCGGCGATGGAGCGGGCATCCATCAGGGCCACGGCGGAGATCTGGCCGTTGCCGGGCTTGGAGCCTTCGCGGTTGGCGAAGTTCCGGGTGGCGTGGCGGATGGACAGAGCGTTGTTGGCGGGGGTATCGCCCGCGCCGAAGCAGGGGCCGCAGAAGGCGGGCTTCATGACGGCGCCGGCCTCCATCAGGTTGGCGGCAGTGCCGTTTTTGGTGATGGCCAGATTGATGGGGGTGGAGGAGGCATAGACGCTCATATCGAAGTAGCCGTTACCGATGGACTGATCCTTCAGGATGGCGGCGGCCTCCACGATGTTTTCGTACATACCGCCGGAGCAGCCCACGATGACGCCCTGGTCACAGGTGACCTTTCCGTCTACGATGTTGCGGCACAGATCCATCTGCACCTTACCGCCCAGCTGCTTGTTGCAGGCTTCCTCCACCTTTTTGAAGATGCCCTCGGGATCGGCCTGCAGCTCGTGGATGGTATAAGCGATGGAGGGATGGAACGGCAGGGCGATCATGCACTCCACCTGAGACAGGTCAATGTGGACAACGCTGTCGTAATAAGCGCCGTTTTCGGGCTGCAGCTCCCGGAAGTCCTCGGGACGGCCGATGTTCTCGTAATAGGCCCTGACCTTTTCGTCGGTGACCCAGACGGAGGTCAGGCAGGAGGTCTCGGTGGTCATGACATCCACGCCGATGCGGAAGTCACAGGACAGCTCTTTGACGCCGGGGCCAACAAACTCCAGCACCTTGTTCTTCACATCGCCCTTGGGGAAGGTGGCGGCTACCAGCGCGATGGCCACGTCCTGCGGGCCGACGCCCTTGCGGGGCTTGCCGTCCAGATAGACCATGACCACCTCGGGCGCGGCCACGTCATAGGTGTTTTCCAGCAGCTGCTTCACCAGCTCGCCGCCGCCCTCGCCAACGCCCATACAGCCGTAAGCGCCGTAGCGGGTGTGGGAGTCGGAGCCCAGGATCATCTTTCCGCAGCCGGCCAGACGCTCGCGGGCATACTGGTGGATGACCGCCTGGTTGGCGGGGACATAGATGCCGCCGTACTTTTTCGCGGCGGACAGGCCGAAGGCGTGGTCATCCTCGTTGATGGTACCGCCCACGGCGCACAGGGAGTTGTGGCAGTTGGTCATGGCATAAGGAATGGGGAACTGCTTCAGACCGGAGGCCTTGGCGGTCTGGATGATGCCCACGAAGGTGATATCGTGAGAGATCAGCGCGTCAAACTTAATCTGGAGCTTCTTGGGGTCCTTGCCCTTGTTGTGGGCGCGCAGGATGGAGTAAGCGATGGTCTTTTCGCGGGCCTCATCGGGAGCGGAGACATTTTGCGCTTCGTCGGCATAGACGATCCTGCCGTCCACCAGATAAGCGCCTTTTTTGATGACTTCTACCATGGGGAGTTCCTCCTGTTACTTTTCTTATGTCAAATATTGAAGAAAAACGGTTTGGGGATCGAAAATATGCGGGGGTCAGGCGGTCACGACCTGCAGAAAGAAGGCGATGGCCAGCAGGTCGGCGCTGCCGCCGGGGCTGATGTTTCTTGCGATGCATTCTCCGTCCAGCGCGGTCAGGGCGGGGAGAGAAAAATCCGTCAGGAGGGCGGCGGCCCGGGCTTGCAGCCAGGCAAGGCCCTCCTCCCCTGCCCTGTGGAGCACATTGGTGTCGCGAACGCGGGAGATGAGATGCAGCAGGGCCAGCCAGGAGCCGTCCGGCCCGGACAGATGGGGCAGGGCCAGCTCCCGGACGCTGGCGAAGCCCGATTCGGCCTCGCCCCGGACGCCCCTCGCGCCATAGGCTGCGTGGGCCGCAAGGCCATGGGTATCTTCGCCGGTCAGCTCCCGGGCGGTGATGCCCGCAGTCATCTGTGCCGACAGGCCGCACAGGGTCTCCACCGTCAGGGGGCGGTTTTGGGCGGTCAGGCGTCCGCAGGCGGCGCACAGCAGGCCCAGGGAGAACAGCGCGCCCTTGTGGGTATTGACGCCGCCGGTGGCGGCATACATGGCCTGCTCCGCCTGCATACCCATGGGGCGCAGAGCGGCGAACAGGGCCGCGGGGGCTTCCTCCGGAAAGGCCATTCCCCGCTCCGCCATGCTTTGGAACCATGGCTCCAGAGCGGCCGCCGAGCGGAGAAAGGTCTCCCGGTCCATGTCACGGTGGGCACCGGTGTTGGCGGCGTCCACCAGGCCGGGCTTGGGTGTGAGCAGCACCTCCCGCTCCAGAGCTGCGCGGGCCTGTGCCGCGATGTGCTGCGGGGTCATTCCGCCTCCTCCAGCAGCCGGTCGATGGCGGCCAGCAGTTCCTCCGCCGGATGAGCCCGGCTGCGGGTGCAGGCGGCTGCCATGTTGCCGCAGACCAGGCATTTCCGGGGCTGCTGGCCCAGCTGGGTGCGGCTGATATGCTTTCCCGGAGCGGACAGCACATCGATATCCATCAGGCGGCCCAGGGGATGCCGGTTTTCGATGCGGCACATGGCGTCCTTCAGTCGCTGAGGGTCCATATCCACGGCAAAATACCCCTCCGGGCCGGTGACCTTATCCAGCAGCTTGCTGTACAGGATGTCCCCGGCCAGCGCCTCCCGGATGGCGGTGACGCCGGCCTGAAACACCGCCTGCGAGCGATGACTTTTTTTGACCTTTCCCGGTATATTGACCGTAAAGGACACCAGCGGGGTCTGATAGCCCCGGAGCAGGATGGTCTGAAACTCCGCCCGCTGATCGCGGCTCTCCAGCAGCTGCTCCAGGGTGATCTCTATTTCTTCCATTTACACCTTCACATTTCTGATAACATCCAGCGCGCGGCCGCGGGGGTCGGTGACCACGGCGACCACCCTGTCACCGAAGGCCAGCGCGTCGGGCCTGCCCACCACGGCGTAGGCCTCGTCCCGCAGCTGCTCAATGGTCCTGACCGGCAGGCCGGCCTTTTGCAGACGCTCTGCCACCTCGGGGCGGCGGGGGTTGACGGCGATACCCGCATCGGTGACCAGCACATCGCACACCGCGCCCTCGGTGACCAGGCAGCCCACATTGTCCACCACGCAGGGGATGCGGCCGCGGATCAGGGGGCTGACGATGACCGTCAGGGCCGCGCAGGAGGCAGCGTCGGGATGGCCGCCGATGGCGCCGCGGATGATGCCGTCGGAGCCGGTGAGCACGTTGACATTGAAGCCGGTGTCGATCTCCAGCGCGGAGAGGATCACCACATCCAGCTGGTGGATGGCGCTGCCCTCGTTAAAGGCGCTGGCGTACTGGTTGCCGTCGATCTCCACATGGTTGGGGTTATCCCGGATGGAGCGGGCGGCCTCACCGTCGAAGCTCTGGACATCCAGCACCTTTTTCACCAGGCCCTGCTCGTGGAGCTTGACGATCTGAGAGGTGATGCCGCCCAGGGCGAAATCGGCAGTGATGCCCTGCTGGGCCATTTCGTTTTCAATGAAGCGGGTGACGGCCAGCGCCGCGCCGCCCGAGCCGGTCTGGATGGAGAAGCCGTCCTTGAAATAGCCGGAGGCCATGATGGCCCGGGCTGCCGACTGGGCGATGAGCAGGTCACGGGGATTTTTGGTATAGCGGGTGGCACCGGAGGAGATCCTGGTGCTGTCGCCGATGGCGTCCACCTGCACCACATAATCCACATCGGCGGCGGGGATGGAGGCCGGCAGGTTGGGATAGGGGGCCAGCTTTTCGGTGAGCAGGATGACCTTGTCGGCGTAGCGGGCGTCCACCCGGGCATAGCCCAGAGAGCCGCACATGCTCTCGCCGCTCTCGTTGGTGCCGGAGGCGTTGCCCAGGGCGTCGCAGGAGGCCACGCCCAAAAAGGCCACATCGATGTGCAGGGTGCCGTTGGCGATGGCGGCGGCGCGGCCGCCGTGGCTGCGGAAGATCACCGGCTGCTTCAGCTCCACCTCGCACCTGGAGATGGCGTCGGCCAGCCTGCCCCGGCAGCCGGAGGACTGGAGGGCGGTGACGGTGCCGTCCTGAATATACTGCACCAGCGGGCCGTGGGCATTGCTCAGGGACGAGGAGGCCACGGTCAGGTCTTTATAGCCCATTTCCGAAAGCTTTTTCACCACATCGTTCAGGACGAAGTCGCCGTCCCGGAAATGGTGGTGGAAGGAGATGGTCATGCCGTCCTGCAGGCCGGAGGCGCGGATGGCACTCTCCAGCGAGTCCATCAGCTTGCCGTTTTTCTCCAGACGCTCATGGAGGGTAGCGGTATCCTTGCGGGTCTCTTCCGTTTTCAGCTCGATGCCCAGACTTTCAAACAGCTGGGGGCAGAGCTCGTGTCCGATGGCGTTTTTCACAGCGCCTCCACCTCCTCCTTGGTGATGATGCCGGCCACCAGGGCCAGCTCGATGACTCTCTGTGCCCGGATGACCACGGGCTTATCCACCATCTTGCCGTTGAGGCTGATGACACCGCTGCCGCGGGCCTCGGCCTCCTTGATGGCGGCGACGATCTTTTTCGCCTTGTCGATATCCTTCTGAGTGGGGTTGAACACCGAATGGACGGGGGCGATCTGCCGGGGATTGATCACCGACTTGCCGTCAAAGCCCAGATCCTTGATGAGCCGGGCCTCGAACAGAAGCTGCTCCTCGTTGTTCACATCGGAATAAACGGTATCCAGCGCGTCGATGCCGGCAGCGCGGGCGGCCAGCACGATGGTCTGGCGGGCCAGCTGGAGCTCGCCGCCGTGGGTGGTGCGCTGGCACTTCATATTGGCACAGAAATCCTCCGCGCCCAGAGCGATGCCGATGAGGCGGTCGGAGGCGGTGGCGATCTGATAGGCGTTGATGACACCCAGTGCGCCCTCGATGGCGGCCATCATCAGCGTGGTACCAACGGGGATGCCGTGCTTGATCTCCATTTCCTCGATGACCTTTTCGCACTCGATGATGTCCTGAGCCGTCTCGGTCTTGGGCATCCGCAGCACATGAGCGCCGGCGCACACCATGGCCTCGATATCGGCGCGGCCGTAGGGGGTGTCCAGCGGGTTGATGCGCACCACCAGCTCGGTGGTGCCGTAATCGATGGTTTTCAGGGCGTTATATACCAGCATCCGGGCCGCGTCCTTTTCGGCCATGGAGACCGAATCCTCCAGATCGAACATCAGCGAATCGGAGCCGTAAATGTGGGCGTCGCGCATCATGCCGGGGTTGTTGCCCGGGATGAACATCATGGTGCGGCGCAGTCTCTGCTTTTCACGCATGGCGATCTCCCCTCCTTTATTCCACGGTCCAGCCGTAATCCCGGCTGCCGCAGGCACGCAGAATGGCGGTCTTTACCCGGGCGCGGATGGTACAGTCCAGCGCGCCCTTATCGCTGGCGGTGACGATCAGGCCGTCTGCGCCGCATTCTGCAACAGTCTCCTCGATGACCTCCCGAATGCGGCGGCCGTAAAGGCCCATCACGGTGCTGTCCAGCCGGATCTCCACACCGGCGGGGGCCTTTTCCACCTCTACCAGGATGTCGCCCGACTCCACCGTCCCGGCGGTCCCGGTTTTGATCAGTTCCATAAGCTCACGCTCCTGTTTTCATTGTCGCGGCCGCCGTGCGACGGCCGTCGGTCTTCTCCTGTATTATACGCCGCCGCAGGGGGAAAGGCAAGAAAAATTCTCGCTTTTTTCGGCATTTTGACGAAAAATACACGGTTTTTTGGCGTCTGGTATGTATGTATTTTTGTATACAATCGAAACGGGGCAAAAAACGCCTTCCCAAAGGAAGGCGTGAGGAACGGGGGTGGTTAATTTTCGGCGGCCTGCTCGGCTTCCACGATGGCGATGCCGGCAGAGGCTCCGATGCGGGTGGCACCGGCCTCCAGCATGGCCCTGGCGGTGGCATAATCCCGGATGCCGCCGGAGGCCTTGACACCCATCTCCGGGCCGACGGTCTGCCGCATGAGGGCGATGTCGGCCACGGTGGCGCCTCCGGTGGAAAAGCCGGTGGAGGTCTTGACGAAATCGGCTCCGCAGCGCTTGGCGATCTGACAGGCCAGCACCTTTTCCTCGTCGGTGAGCAGGCAGGTCTCGATGATGACCTTCAGCAGGGCCTTGCCCTCGCAGGCGGCGGCCATGGCCTGGATATCCTGCTCCACGCCCTTGATGTGGCCCGATTTCAGGGCGCAGACATTGAGCACCATGTCGATCTCCTCCGCGCCGGAGGCGATGGCCTGAAGGGTCTCGAAGGCCTTAGTCTCGGTGGTGGTGGCACCCAGCGGGAAGCCCACCACGGTACACACCTTGACACCGGTGCCCTTGAGATTTTTGACGCAGCGGGCCACATAATAGGGATTGACGCACACCGAGGCAAAATGATACTGGGCGGCTTCGGCGCACAGACGGTCGATCTGCTGACCGGTGGCGTCCTGCTTCAGCAGGGTATGATCGATAAAGGATGCAATAGACATAGCGAAACGCTCCTCTTGTTTTGTGAATTTATCCTTAATATTAAAGGAAAACGATCGGTTTGTCAATCGTCAGCCTTGACGGTGGGGGCTTTGAATGATAAAATAAGCTGATATATTATGAGAATGCGGGCGGTTTTCCGCCCTTGAAGGGGATACGAGAGCTTATGTGGACATCGGAACACTGGAAGGATTATGAGCTGCTGGACTGCGGCGGCGGACAGCGGCTGGAGCGCTGGGGCGAGCAGCTGCTGGTGCGGCCCGACCCGCAGGCCATCTGGCAGCCGGCCGGCAGCCCGCTGTGGAAAAAGGCCGACGCCACCTATCATCGCAGCAAGACCGGCGGCGGACACTGGGAAGTGCGGCAGCTGCCCCAGCAGTGGACCATCCGCTATGAGGAGCTGGTGTTCAACATCAAGCCCATGAGCTTCAAGCACACCGGCGTGT
>CAZDUQ010000064.1:0-4583 GCA_964508665.1 uncultured Oscillospiraceae bacterium
ATCGGTAATAGTGAGGGTGTAATTCTCGCCATAGTTCACAGTGCTGCTGCCCTCATAGGAGATGCTGCTGTCCATCTCGAAGGTGACGGAATAACTGCTCTTATGGATAGCGGTGGTGGCCGTGGCATTGCTGATCGTGGCAGCCGTCAGATCATCCGCCACCGCGCTTTCAGAGGTGCCAAAGGCCGCGGAGGTCAGGGTCATCGTGGTGTTGCCCTCACGATTTGCGACCTTCATAGTCAGCGAGTAGATATGGGGTGTCGTTTTGGCCGCGCCGTGATCCACCAGCGTGGCCGTTCCACCGCTGACGCTCCAGCCGTCGGTGTCAGCCGGTGTCAGGTATTCGCTGTCATAGGTGAGAACCATCTGTGCGGCGGAGAAAGCATCTCCGGTGACCTGAATCGTGCAGGCAAACGCCTCCCCCGGTGCAACAGACGCGGGAGCGGAAAGCTCTACGCTGTAGCCCGCTGAAGCCGCTTCAGATGTCACATTGAAACAAACCGGGCTTACATTGAGCGGCCCTATGGCGGTGGTTGTATCACGATATACATTCACACTCTCAATTTTGATCTCATGTTCACCTATAGCCGCATCTTCCGGAATCCGGAAGGTATAGGTGCCCAGATTGTCATACGCACTGCCATTATTCATCGCTCGAATCTGCAACTTACTTACATTGCTGGTAGTAGACCATTCATGCTCTATTTGCTCGTTGTCCTTGGATACATATTCTAACTTTTCGACAACGATCGTAAATGCAGCCATTACTACTTTCTCGCTTACATTCACCGTCACTGCGATCTCCCCGCCACGGCCGACGGATGTTTTATTCAGTGTCAGTGTTACCTCGGGATCCGCCGTGGTTCCCGCAATGATCGGTACACACAGGTTCAACAAAAGGGAAATGCCGGTCAAGAATACAGCTGCTTTTTTCAAGGCGTTTTCCATGCTACAAGTCCTCTTTTCTGTCGAATTTTGATATGAAATCGCCCTCATTATAGCAATCCGGGAACAGCCGCACAAGTGCAGCTTTTGGAAAAATCTATTTTTTCGGTATTTTTCAAAAATTCCGAAATTTTTTCGTTTTATTTTCCAGTTTTCACGTTTTCACTACCCCCGTGCGCCTTTCGACAGACGCTTCCGACAGCCCGACGCATCGACCGCTCCTTTCCGCGAAAGCATCAGGCAGCAACACTGTCGTGAAAGCGGAATGCAAGGCAACCGATCCTGCGGATGTAAAAGAACGCTCGCAGCAAAAAAGCACTTGCTTACGCAAGTGCTTTTTTCTGGTGGACCCGAAGGGATTCGAACCCTCGACCTCTCGGATGCGAACCGAACGCTCTCCCAACTGAGCCACGGGCCCATATGTACGCCTCCGACTGCACAGCAGCCCGAAAGCAATAAATATTATACTCAAGTTTCCCGCAAAAGTAAAGCCTTTTTCGCCGATTTTCCAAAAAAACTTTTCGTTCCCTTTCCCCTGCCGGGAGCGCCCCGCATATTTCCCCGGAAATCCGAAAGGCTAACAGCAGGCCCTGTGCCACAACCTGCCAAAAGGAGGCTCCGCCCCATGCTCATCCCCTTTTTCCGCACCCTCATCCTCTACCTCTGCATCATTCTGGCCGTGCGCCTGATGGGCAAGCGACAGGTGGGCGAGATGCAGCCCGCCGAGCTTGTGGTGACCATTCTGGTTTCCGCAGTGGCCTCGGTGCCCATGCAGGATCTGGACATTCCCCTCAGTCACGGCCTGATCCCCGTCTGCACCCTCATCGCCGCCGAGGTGCTGCTCTCCGTCCTGACCCTCAAGCTCCCCGCCCTGCGGCGGCTGCTCTCCGGCCGCCCGGTGGCCGTCATCCGGGACGGTGTCATCGACCAGCAGGCTATGGCGCGCCTGCGTCTCAGTCTGGATGACCTGCTGGAGGATCTCCGCCTGGCCGGCGTCTTTGACCCCCGCCAGGTGCGGTTTGCCCAAGTGGAGACCAACGGCCGCCTGTCGGTGCTGCAAAAGGACGCCGGCGCGGGGCCGTTTTTCACTCTGGTGGCCGACGGGCGGGTGGATCCTCAGGCCCTGCGGCTGGTGGGACGCTCCTCCGAATGGCTGTCCCGCGTGGTCAGGGCCGGCGGCGCGGAAGGCCCGTGGGAGGTCTTTTTGCTGTGCGCCGACCGGCAGGGCGACCTGCTGCTGCTGCGAAAGGAGGCCCGCTGATGCGCCCCCGTCTCATTGCCGCCCTGCTGCTCCTCTCTCTGCTGCTGGGTGCCGGGCTGTACTGCCGTCAGGCGGTGGACGCCCGCTGCCGCCGGGTGGAGGCCCTGCTGGAAGCCGCCAGCACCGCCGCCGACCCCGCCGTGGCGCTTTCCGACGCCGCCGCCCTGTGGGAGGAAAGTCTCCCGCTGCTCTCCTCCCTGCTGCACCATCAGTCGCTGGAGCAGGTGGGCAGCGGACTGGCCCGCGCCGGCGGGTGCCTCTCTGCCGGTGACCGGGCCGGATTTCAGGCCGAGCTGGCGCAGCTGCTGTATCTGCTGGAGGGCATCCGCACCTATGACAGGTTGACCCTGCAGAACCTTTTTTAAGAAATTGTTAAACGCTTCCCGATATTTGTGAAGCATTTATCACAATTTTCTTTTTCCCCGGAAGGACGGCCAAATGAAAATTTTGTGCAACCTTCACAAATTTTGCGGTCAATTTTTGTAGGAGTATACAAAGTTTTTGATTTATTTGTGCAACTTGACGAAATTCAGGGCTAAATTTTGTGAAAAATGACATTACCATCTAATCTTGTAATCGAGTTAACGATGTGTTAACATATAATCATCAAAAAACACAGGGATATTGGTTCTTCCAGTGACCTTGTGGATTGAAAACAAGGAGGGTTCTCTAATGGTAGAAATCATCACCAACGTTAACAGCGCTGTTAACAACTTTGTCTGGGGTCTTCCCATGATGGTGCTGATTCTGGGCGTCGGCGCTTATCTGTCCATTCGCTGCGCGTTCCCCCAGTTCGCACACTTCGGCTACATCATGAAGAACACCGCCGGTAAGGCCTTTGAAAAGACCGAAGCCGAAAAGGGCTCCGTCTCCCCCTTCAAGGCAATGTGTACCGCTCTGGCCGCGTCCATCGGTACCGGTAACATCGCCGGTGTCTCCGGCGCCATCGCCATCGGCGGCCCCGGTGCCGTCTTCTGGATGTGGCTGTCCGCTCTGCTGGGCATGTGCACCAAGTACGCCGAGGTCACTCTGTCCATCAAGTACCGCGAGCGCAATAAGGACGGCGACTGGGTCGGCGGCCCCATGTACTACATCACCAACGGTCTGGGCAAGAACTGGAAGTGGCTGGCTGTTCTGTTCGCCATCTTCGGAACCGTAGCTTCCTTCGGTATCGGCAACATGGTCCAGATTAACACCATCGCCGCTACCGTAGACTCCGCTGTCGTCGCCTGGATGCCCAGCTTTGAGGGTTCCTCCGGCGAGACCATCCTGCTGTGGGCTGTCTCCATCATCTGCGCCATCATCGTGGCCATCGTCATGCTGGGCGGCATCGAGCGTCTGGCTGATGTCTGCGGTCTGCTGGTCCCCGTCATGGCTATGCTCTATGTGGTCGCCGGTCTGATCGTCATCATTGTGAACATTGCTGAGGTTCCCGCCGCTCTGGCCGCTATCGTCAAGGGTGCCTTTGCTCCCTCTGCTGTTGCCGGTGGTCTGGCCGGTGTTGGCATCAAGACCGCCTTTACCAAGGGCGTTGGCCGCGGCATCTTCTCCAACGAGGCCGGTCTGGGCTCTGCTCCCATCGCTCACGCTGCCGCCGCTGTCGATCATCCCGTTAAGCAGGGTATCTTCGGCGTGTTCGAAGTCTTTATGGATACCATCGTGGTGTGCACCATGACCGCCCTGATCGTCCTGACCGGCGTCGGCATCGACAACATCCCTTACGGTGAAAACATCGGCGCTGACCTGACCATCAAGGGCTTCACCTCTGTGTTCCCCGGCGCGCCCGCCGCTACCGCCGTTGCCGTCTGCCTGACCCTGTTCGCCCTGTCCACCGTCCTGAGCTGGGCGCTGTACGGCAAGCGCTGCATGGAGTATCTGCTGGGCAACAAGGCTGCCAAGGTCTATCTGGTCATCTTCTGCATCTTCGCCTGCATGGCCGGTGCCATCGACCTGGGTCTGGCCTGGGATATCTCGGATACCTTCAACGGCATGATGGCCATCCCCAACCTGATCGGTGTGGCTCTGCTGAGCCCCGTGGTCATCAAGCTGACCCGCGAATTCTTCGCCGATCTGAAGGCTAAGAAGTGATCGCTTAAGGCATAAGCACAACGCATCAAAAGGAACCGCCCCCGGAGCACTCCGGGGGCGGTTTTCAGCTACCCGCCGGATCTTCCGCAGATGATCCGGCGTGATCCGGCCTACAGGCCGCAAAAGAGTCTCGCAAAACCGTGTGGTTTCCTGTGTCAGGCGGCCTGACTAACGAATGTGGTTCTTTGACAGTCTCGAACCGTATCCGCCCCGTGGCGGCGCAAGGCCGCACCTTTACTTCCCCAGCAGCTTGTTCAGCTCCGCCATAAAGGTATCGATATCCTGAAAC
>CAZDUQ010000064.1:4683-7314 GCA_964508665.1 uncultured Oscillospiraceae bacterium
TTACTTCCCCAGCAGCTTGTTCAGCTCCGCCATAAAGGTATCGATATCCTGAAACTGCCGATAAACCGAGGCGAATCGCACATAGGCCACCTGATCGATACCCCGCAGGGCATCCATCACCAGCTCCCCCACCCGCTGGGTGGGCACCTCCCGCTCCATAGAGTTTTGCAGCCGCTGCTCAATCTCATCCACCGACCGCTCCAGCGTATCCAGCGACACCGACCGCTTGTCGCAGGCCCGCAGCATGCTGTTCAGCAGCTTCTGTCGGTCAAAGGACTGGCGGGAGCCGTCCTTTTTCACCACCACCAGCGGCACGCTCTCCACCGTCTCATAGGTGGTAAAGCGACGGCCGCAGCTCAGGCACTCCCGGCGGCGGCGGATGGAGTTGTTCTCGTCATTGGGACGGGAGTCGATGACCTTGCTCTCGGCGGTATTACAATAAGGACAGCGCATAGCGGCACCTCTTTCTTCTTTTTTCTTATCATACACCATCCGTTCGGCCTGTGCAACGAAAAAGTTCGTTATTTTCTTGCGCATTTTGCGTCTTTTTCCTCAAATTTCTCTTTTCACCGGGAAGTTTGTGTTGTATAATGTTCTTATACCAAAAACATACAGGAGCGATCTTTATGAACAATACCATCCTTTTTGCCTGTGGACGGGATTTTGCCGCAGGCAGCTGCGAAAATCTCTTCCCGGACGAGTCCATCGGCCGCGGCGCGCTGGTGCTGGCCGATTGCTGCACCCAGGGCTGCTTTGTCTCCCCCGTGGTCCACATGGATGATTTTTCCACCGTGGTTTGCAGCTGGAACACCGATGTCCCCGCCGGCACCCATTCCGAGGCCTATTGCCGCGTGCAGGATCAGGAGGGCCAGTGGTCCGACTGGCTGAGCTGGGGCGTGTGGGGGCCGTTTATCAAGCGCGGCAGCCTGAACGAGACCGACGGCGGCATCGCCACCGTTGAGACCGACACCCTGACGCTGAAACCCGGCCACACCGGCAAGGCGGTGCAGCTCAAGGCTATTCTTCGCCGCGAGGAGGGCGCTGCCGCGCCCGCGCTGCGTCTGCTGGCCGCCACCTCCCGTCTGAGCCGGGAGGATCGGCTGACCAATGTGGAGCCCAAGTGCAGCATGGACAACCCCGCCCCTGCCTATTGTCAGGGCATCCGGGATCCCAACATCGGCTTTGGGATGTGCTCTGCCACCACCGCCACCGTGCAGATGAACGCCCTGGGCGCCGACCTGCTGCCCGAGGAGGCCGCCATGGCCTGCTGGGATCACACCTACTGCGGCCACGGCAACTGGGCCTTTACCATGGCCATGGCCGGCAGCTTCGGCTTTGAGAGCTGGCTGTCCTTCGGCAATCCCGACCAGCTGCGTGCCGAGCTGAAGAAGGGCTGGCCCATCGGTGTCAACGCCGCTTATTCCAACACCCACGAGCGGGCAACCGAGCACGCCCCCTTTGTGGAAAACACCCCCGGCTTTACCGCCGGTCATCTGCTCACCGTTCGCGGCATGGAGGTGGACGCAGCGGGCCGGGAATGGCTGCTGGTGAACGACTCCTACGGCAATCCTGACAGCCAGGCCCCCCGCCGCTATCCGCTGGAGCAGTTCGTCCACGCCTGGAGCGGCATGATGTACATCGTCCGGCCCCGGCTGCCCGGCGCCGGCTTCGGCAGTCCCTACCGTGCTCCCGCAAAGCTCAAGCCCACCAACTTTGGCGATGAGTTCCTGCTGGAGGTGGACGGACAGGAGCTGCCGCTGGATCCCCATTTCAACGGCGGCCGCCGCTGCTGTACCGGCATCGTGGCCTATTATGTGGATGACCCCTATCAGTATCCCACCACTGCCAACCGCCCCTTCTGGTATACCAAGGTGACGGCCAACGGCAACATCTTCCTCCCGGCAAAGGCCATGCTGCGCCTCAGCCCGCTGGGGGACAAGGCCGCCCTTCATGTGTTCATCATCAATGACCGGGGCATCACCTACACCGTCCAGCTGCGGATGAGCGACCTGTAAGTGAGAAGAAAGGAGCCGCCCCGATGAAGCACCCCTTTGCCCACAAGCTGACCATGAAGCAGATCGTCGTGCTGCTGCTGTGTACCTCCGGCGCACTGTATCTGCTGCATTATCTCCTCTTCCGTGACCTGCACCACATCGGCATTTTCTTCCTTCACGACCTGGCGGGCATGCCGCTGGAGGTCATCCTGGTATCCCTGTTCTTTGACCGCATCATCGACAAGGCCCACGAGGAAGAAAGCCAGAGCAAGCTTTCCATCATCGAGACGCTGTTTTTCAACGAGTCCGGCGGCAATATGCTGCGGTATCTGTCGGCCTTTGACCCGGATTATCCCCAGCTGGCAAAGATCCTTCAGGTGAAGATGGACTGGCGCTCCTCTGACTATCAGGCCGCCAAGATCCAGCTGAAGGATTACCCCTTCCATCTGGATGTGCAGCGGGTGGATTTTTTCGGTCTGCATTACCACCTGGATGAGCGTCACGCCTATTACCGCAATATTCTGGAAAACCCGGCCCTGACCCAGTCCAACGAGTTCACCGAGCTGGTGATGAAAATTTATTTGATGTGGGAGGAGCTGGACTGCCGCACCGACCTGTACAATCTGGATCTGCACGA
>CAZDUQ010000065.1:0-7209 GCA_964508665.1 uncultured Oscillospiraceae bacterium
GGTACAGCAGTGTCATGCCCCATTCCTGCTCCAGATCGGCGATCATCCGGCTGACCGCCGACTGGGTATAGCCCATCTGAGCGGCCGCCCTGCTGATGCTCCCCAGCTCCACGGCCCGCAGCAGGGCGGTGTATTTTTGCAGACTCATGTCAGACGCACTCCTCTACATTCTAAAAAATCATGAATAACATAAAAAACATTCGCTTGCGTAATGAATGGCCGTATTATACAATGAAAATGTATGAAAAGCAAATTTGATTTGTCATATTCAAGGAGGACTGGTTTTTATGGAAAATGTAAAGGTCATCATCTGGGGCCTGGGCGCCATGGGCGGCGGCATCGCTGACATGCTGCTGAAGAAAAAAGGCGTGGACATCGTGGGCGTGGTGGACTGGGAAGGCAAGGTCGGCAAGTCCATGTATTCCTTCATCAAGACCCCGCAGGGTGATCGGCCCGATGTGATCATCGGCAAGGCTGAGGATGTGATCAGGCCCGGCGCCGCCGACATCGTCATGGTGTGCACCGATTCCTTCACCAAGAATGTGTTCCCCAAGATCAAGTTCATCGTGGAGCAGGGCATCAATGTCATTACCTCCGCCGAGGAGATGTCCTATCCCAAGGCACAGAACCCCGAGCTGGCCGAGGAGATGGATCGTCTGGCCAAGGAGCACGGTGTGTCCATCCTGGGCACCGGCATTAACCCCGGTCACATTATGGATCTGCTGGTGCTGGTGTGGACCGGCTGCATGCAGGATGTGGAGCACATCACCTCCCGTCGGGTCAACTCGCTGTCTCCCTTTGGCCCCACCGTCATGGCGGAGCAGGGTATTGGCATGGAGGTTTCGGAGTTCCTGGCCAAGAAGGCCACCGGCGAGATGGCCGGTCATGTGGGCTTTGCCGAGAGCGTGGGCATGATGGCCGAGGGTCTGGGCCTGTCCATCGACAGCTTTACCCAGGATATGGAGCCCATCGTCACCGATGTGGATCGCAAGAGCCCCTATGGCTTCGCCAAGGCCGGTCAGGTGGCCGGTGTCTCCATGACTGCCAGCGCCTGCATCGACGGCAAGGAGATCATCAAGATGGATCATCCCCAGCAGATCGAGCCCGAGCAGGTGGGCGTCCAGACCGGTGATTATGTCATCATCAAGGGCACCCCCGATGTGAACATGGTCAACTCTCCCGAGATCGAGGGCGGCAAGGGCACCATCGCCATGTGCGCCAACATGATCCCCCAGGTCATCAACGCCGCGCCCGGCTTGCAGACCATGCTGACCCTGCCCGTGCCCCGTGCCATCCTGGGCGATATGCGCGACCGCATCGATCCCGACAAAAAGCTGGTCAAGTAAAAGAGGTTTTGAATTATGGCTAAGAAAAACGATTACGTTCGCATCCACCGGGCTGTTTTGCAGGCGGTGGAGCGCACCGGCAAGCTGCCGGAGGATACCAAGAATGTCCCGCTGGAGATGTGGGTCAAGGGCCTTTTGCAGGAGGAGGAGGCCCGGCTGGGCGACACCGTCACCGTCAAAACGGTGGTGGGCCGTCTGGAGACCGGCGTGCTGATGGAGGAAAATCCCTGCTATACCCTGAACTACGGCGAGTATGTGCCGGAAATTCTGGAGATCGACCGTCAGCTGAGAGGCGTTTTGTTTGAGGGGGAAGAAGCATGAGCATGGACAGAAGCTATCAGGCCGTTACCGGCCGTAAGGGCGACATCATCCGCAGCGCCATCGGCGTGGACTACAGCAAATATGAGCGGGAGGGCATCGCCTTTGATTACGAGGCCATGATGGCCGACACCGGCTACACGCTGGAGGATCAGATCCGCATCCAGCGCACCTATAATGTGGGCAATACCCCGGTGTTTGAGCTGCACAACCTGACCGCGCTGGCCCGCAAGTGCGCCGCGCCGGGCAAGGGCGCCCGCATCTTCGTCAAGGACGAGGCCTCCAACCCCGCCGGCTCCTTCAAAGAGCGCCGGGCTGCCGCTTCGGTCTATCAGGCCAAGAAGATGGGCTATAAGGGCGTTGTGGCCGCCACCTCCGGCAACTACGGCGCCGCCGTGGCCTCTCAGGCTGCCATGCAGGGACTGAAGTGCATCATCGTCCAGGAGTGCTATGACTCCAAGGGCATGGGCCAGCCCGAGATCGTGGAAAAGGCCCGCAAGTGCGAGTCGCTGGGCGCCGAGGTGCTGCAGCTGACCGTTGGCCCCGAGCTGTTCTATGAGACGCTGCTGATGCTGGAGGATACCGGCTATTTCAACGCCTCTCTGTATTCCGCCTTTGGCGTTTCCGGCGTGGAGACCCTGGGCTGGGAGCTGGGCCATCAGTTCCTGGAGCGCTATGGCAAGCACCCCGATGTGGTGGTGTGCGCCAACGCCGGCGGCGGCAACCTGACCGGTACCGCCCGCGGTCTGCGCAAGGCCGGCTGCCCCGCACAGGTGGTGGCTGCCTCCGTGGATCTCACCGGCCTGTCCATGGCCTCTGACAACCAGTTCAACCGCAAGTCCTTTACCACCGCCCACACCGGCTTCGGCGTGCCCTATGCCACCGACCCCGACCACAGCGATGTGCCCCGTTCCGCCGCACGCCCCCTGCGCTATATGGATCGGTATGTCACCGTCAAGCAGGGCGAGGTGGTCTATATCACCGAGGCGCTGGCCACGCTGGAGGGCATGGAAAAGGGCCCCGCCGGCAACACCAGCCTGGCGGCTGCCTTCTCCCTGGCTCAGGAGCTGGATCAGGATCAGATCATCGTGGCACAGGAGACCGAATATACCGGCGCAGGCAAGCACATCCAGCCCCAGTTGGCCTTTGCCCGCAAGAACGGTATCGAGCTGAAGTTCGGCGATCCTTCCGAGGAGATCCCCGGCCAGAACATCATCTTCCCCGCACATCCCTCTCTGCTGAAGGCACGGGACATGGATCTGAACCGGCTGCGCCGCTCCCTCATCAAGCATCAGGCTGCCGCCGCCAAGGGCCGTCCCCTGACCGACGCCGAAGTGGCTTATCTGATGGAAGAGACCCGGGGCAGTGAGGAATTCGTCCGCACGACCCTGCAGGAGCTGGGCTTTTAAGTCCCGGCAATTAAGGTGAAAAGGTGAAAGTATGAAAAGACAAGACGACTTCGAGAGCCGCCGCGCCCACCTGAAGGGCATGAGCGACGACGAGCTGAAGGCTTATTTCTGGCAGCTGGCCCAGCAGGTGGTGGATCCCCTGCTGGAGCTGGGCTATAAAAACACCAGCCCCGCCATCGAGCGGTCGGTGCTGCTGCGCATGGGCTTCTCCTCTCTGGAGGCCAAGCCCATGGTGGAGCAGGCCATTGCCCACAACCTGATCTCTCACGGCGTGGGCAATGTGGTTTATCGCCTGTCCAAATCCACCGGTATGTCCATTCGTGACGCCGGCGTTGCCCTGTCCCGCGGCGAGCTGTGGGAACAGGCCGAAAAGCTGTTTTAAGGGAGGGAGAACGATATGTCTGAGTACAAGCTGAATAAGGACGAGCGCATTGATGTGGAAGCCGTTCTGCAGGATCTGGAGCATTATCGTCCCCGCCGCCGCGGCTGGGTCTGGAGAAAGCCCGCCCCCGCAGAACAGCTCAAGCAGGGCCCCTTCCAGTACCACGATATCTCCGCCAATATGGAGGGAGACAGCGTGGGCCTGATGACCGCCCATTATTTTGATAACATCGACCCCCAGCCCATGCCCACCATTACGACGGAGATCGCCTCCGGCCGGTTTGAGGACGATATCCGCCGGATGCGTATGGCCGCCCATCACGGCGCCGATCACATCATGGTCATCCGCACCGCCGGTCAGTCCCACTTTGACGGACTGATCGAGGGTACGCCGCAGGGCAGCGGCGGTGTCCCCATCACCCGCAAGCAGGTGCGCGCCCAGCGCAAGGCGCTGGACATGATCGAGGACGAGGTTGGCCGCCCCATCAACTATCATTCCTATGTTTCCGGCGTGGCCGGCCCCGATGTGGCCGTCATGTTCGCCGAGGAGGGCGTCAACGGCTGCCATCAGGATCCCCAGTACAACGTCATTTACCGCAATGTCAATATGGTGCGTTCCTTTGTGGACGCCTGCGAGTCCAAAAAGATCATCGCCTGGGCGGATATGGCCCAGATCGACGGCGCCCACAACGCCAACGCCACCGCCCGGGAGGCTTGGAAGGTCATGCCCGAGCTGATGGTGCAGCATGCCATCAACGCCGCCTTCTCTGCCAGCGTGGGCATCGACAAAAAGCAGATCTGCCTGTCCACCGTGCCCCCCACGGCGACCCCCGCTCCCTGCGTATACATGGATCTGCCCTATGCTGTGGCGCTGCGTGATCTGTTCACCGAATACCGGATGCGCGCCCAGATGAACACCAAGTATGTGGAGTCCTCCACCCGTGACGCAACGGTGACCCATGTGCTGAATATGCTGATCTCCAAGCTGACCTCGGCCGATATCCAGTCCACCATCACCCCCGACGAGGGCCGCAATGTACCCTGGCACATCTATAACATCGAGGCCTGTGACACCGCCAAGCAGACCCTGCTGGGCATGGACGGCCTGATGGAAATGGTGGAGCTGAAAAAGGACGGCCCCCTGCGGGAGAACGCCCGGGAGCTGAAGGAGCGGGCCGTTCTGTTCTTTGAGGAGATCCTGGCTGTGGGCGGCTACTTCAACGCCGTGGAGCAGGGCTTCTTTGTGGACTCCGGCATCTACCCCGAGCGCAATAGCGACGGTATCTGCCGTGAAATGGCCGGCGGCGTTGGCGCAGGCACCGTGTTTGAGCGTGCCGCCGACTATATGGCCCCCGTCACCGCTCATTACGGCTACAACAATGTGGCTCAGTATGATGAGAGTGCCGTCAACGACCCCGCAAAGCTCATCGGCGGCTGCACCTTTGAGGATCCCGACAAGATCGTCTATATCGACGAGCTGGATGAAGAGGACAATGTGAATGTCCGCATGGCCGAGACCGCCAAATATCGCGGCAAGAATTGCAAGACCCTCAAGCCCGAGATGGAGTGGCTGGCCGACGGCATCGTCATGGTCAACCTGTTCTTCCCCACCTCCAGACGCATCGCAGAGGCTGCCGCCATCGAGACCGGCCGCCGCATGGGTCTGCAGGAGGTGGAGGTCATCAGCCGTGAGATCATGCAGGGGGCTGAAGGCACCCGCGTGGAGATCAAGGGCAAGGTGAACTTTGACCTGGATGTGGATCATCTGGAGATCCCCGAGGAGCCTCATGTGCTCACCGACGCCGAGATCCGCGCCGACATCGAGCGCAAGCCCATGACGGTGGTCTGCGGTACCGTGGGCAACGACGAGCATTCGGTGGGTCTGCGGGAGATCATCGATATCAAGCACGGCGGTATTGAGAAATACGGCATCAAGGTGCATTATCTGGGCACCTCCGTGCCGGTGGAGAAGCTGGTGAACGCCGCCATCGAGCTGGATGCCGATGCCATTCTGGCGTCCACCATCATCAGCCATGATGACATCCATTACAAGAATATTGCCAATATCGACCGGCTGGCCCGGGAGATGGGCGTCCGCGACAAGCTGATGTTCCTGGTGGGCGGCACCCAGATCACGCCGGAGATCGCTGTCCAGATGGGCGCCGACGCCGGCTTTGGCCGCGGCACCAAGGGCATTCACGACGCCACCTTCCTGGTGGAGCGCCGCCGGGAGCTGGAAGCCGCCGGCAAATGGCCGAGATAACCGAAACCTGAGGGGGCGGGGCAACAGCCCGCCCCCTTTTTTCTCCTCCGGACGGAGACGGGGGAGCTGTTGGAAAAGCATGACCGAAAAGCGAGGTATGACCATGAAAGTTGATGTCCTGGTGGCCGAGATCGGCTCCACTACCACTGTTGTAAACGCCTTTCACCGGCTGGACGAAAAGCAGCCGCAGTTTTTGGGCCAGGGACAGGCCCCCACCTCTGTTTTGCAGGGGGATGTGTGCGTGGGCCTTCAGGGAGCGGTGGACGACCTGTGCCGCCGTCAGGGCTGGACGGATGTGCAGTACGATGCCATGCTGGCCACCTCCTCTGCGGCGGGAGGCCTGCGGATGACCGTCCACGGGCTGGTCTATGATATGACCGTCCGGGCGGCGCGGGAGGCAGCGCTGGGCGCGGGAGCCAACCTTCATCAGGTCACCGCCGGCATTTTGCAGGAGGAGGATCTGGAAGACCTGCGGGAGCTCAACCCCAACCTGATCCTCATCGCCGGGGGCACCGACTACGGCGAGCGGCGCACCGCCCTGGAAAACGCGAAGCTCATCCGTGAACTGAATCTCAGCGTTCCGGTGATCTATGCCGGAAACATCCAGAATCAGGCCCGGGTGCAAAAGCTGTTTGCCGACGCGCCGGCCGAGCTGTATGTGGTGGAAAATGTCTATCCCCGGCTGGACGATCTGAACATCGAGCCCGCCCGCCGGGTCATCCACGATGTGTTCGAAAAGCACATCATCCACGCCCCGGGCATGGAGCGGGTGCGCACCATGGTCACCGGCTCCATCATCCCCACCCCCGGCGCGGTGATGGAATGCGCCAAGCTGCTGTACGAGCAGGTGGGCGATCTGGTGGTGCTGGATGTGGGCGGCGCCACTACCGATGTCCACTCGGTCACCGAGGGCAGCGAGGAGATCGCCTCCATCCAGCTTTCTCCCGAGCCTATGGCCAAGCGGACGGTGGAGGGCGACCTGGGCGTGTTCGTCAACGCCCGCTCCATGGCAAGGCAGATCGGGGTGTACAATCTGGAAAAGGAGATCGGTCAGGATCCCACGCCTATCTTTGAGCACTACAGGGCCATCCCCGACACGCCGGAGCAGTTCAGGCTCACCGAAGCGCTGGCCTGGCACGCGGCCTCCGACGCGCTGGAGCGCCACTGCGGGCGGTTCCGCCATACCTACGGCTCCAACGGGCGGCAGACCTTTGCCGAGGGCAAGGATCTCACCAACGTGAACTATCTGGTGGCCACCGGCGGCGCGCTGACCCGGCTGCCGGGGCGGAAGGGCATCATGGAGCGGCTGTGCCATTTGAATGACGGCGGCAAGCTGCTGTTCCCCAAGGCGCAGAACCTGAAGCTGCTGGAGGATAAAAATTATTATATGGCGTCGCTGGGCGTGCTGTCCCGCTATCATAAGGAGGCGGCGGTGGCGCTGCTGAAGCAGGATATGGAGGTGGAGTAAATGTATCCCCGTCTGGTGATCGAT
>CAZDUQ010000066.1:0-7011 GCA_964508665.1 uncultured Oscillospiraceae bacterium
TGGGGTGTATCCACCCGTATGATCGGCGGCATTATCATGACGCACGGCGACAACAACGGTCTGGTGCTGCCTCCCCGCATCGCGCCCATCCAGGCCATAGTCATCCCCGTCGCCCAGCACAAGGAGGGCGTCATTGAGGCCGCCGGCGAGCTGCTGGAGCGGCTGCGCGCCATGGGTGTCCGCGCCCGGATGGATGCCAGCGACCAGTCCATGGGCTGGAAGGCTGCCGAGTACGAGATGAAGGGCGTGCCTCTCCGGGTGGAGATCGGCCCCAAGGATATGGAAAAGGGTCAGTGCTGCATCTGCCGCCGGGACTCCGGCGAAAAGGTCTTTGTGCCGCTGGCTGAGCTGGAGACGGCCGTGCCCCAGCTGCTGGATGCCGTCCACGAGGGACTGTATGCCCGCGCCAGAGCCAATCTGGAGAACAACACCCGGGTCTGCAAGACACTGGATGAGGTCAAGACCTTCATGGAGAACGAGGGCGGCTTTGCCAAGACCATGTGGTGCGGCGAGCTGGCCTGTGAGCTGGAAATGAAGGAGAAGGCCGGCGTTTCCTCTCGCTGCATGCCGCTGGAGCAGGAGCAGGTGTCCGATGTGTGCGTCTGCTGCGGCAAGCCCGCCAAGCATATGATCTATTGGGGCGTCGCCTATTAAGAACTGACGAATTGAAGCCCGGTGTTCCGCTTTGCTGGACACCGGGCTTTTTGCGCCTTGTACCGCTGTGGAAAGTGTGGTATAATAAATAAAATACCGTTTTTGCACGATGCTGAACAGAAAGAAGAGATATCTGCCCATGCTCCGTTTGCTTTTGACCGCAGTGGTGGACGACAACACCATCACCGCCTGGACCACGGCACTTTCCCGGCTGGATCTGACGGCCATTGTCATGACCGTCCTGCTGTTTCTTGCGGGATATGTGCTGATCAAATGGCTGTGCCGCCTGCTGACCCGTCTGCTGGAGCGCAGTGAAAAGCTGGACGCCAGCGTCCGCTCGATTCTGGTGAATGTGATCCGCATTTTGCTGATCTTTTTGCTGTCGCTGATCTGCGCTGAAAAGCTGGGCCTGCCCACCGATTCCATCATCACCCTGCTGGGTACCTTTGGTCTGGCCTTTTCCCTGGCCATGCAGAACAGCCTGTCCAATCTGGCGGGCGGCCTGTTCATTCTGGGCAGCAAGCCCTTTGAAACGGGGGATTATATCGCCGTGGCCGGGGTGGAGGGCACCGTCAGCCAGATCGGCTTTATCCACACCGCCCTCACCACCGTGGACAACAAGACCATCCATGTGCCCAACAGCACCATCACCGGCAGCGTCATCACCAACTACTCCCAGTGCGAAACCAGACGGGTGGATCTGACCATCCCGGTGCCCTACAGCTGCCCGCTGGAGCAGGCCCGGGCGGAGATCGAGGCGGTCATTGCCCGGGACGAGCGCATCCTGTCCCAGCCGGCGGAGCCCTTTGTCCGGGTGTGGGAGCTGGAGCCCTCGGCCGTGAAGATCATGGTGCGGGTGTGGGTGTCGGCTGGTGACTACTGGGAGGTGCGCTCCCGGCTGCTGGAGGACATCAAGGCCCGGCTGGAGCAGGCGGGCATGCCCATCCCCGCCGACCGGCTGGAGGTGCGCCTGACCGACCGGAAATGACTATGTGAAAGGAGCTTCTATGGAGTATTTTGAGATCCGTGATATGAACGAAGCCTCCCGCGATCCTGCGGAGTTCATCCGCTGGAGCCAGGAGCAGTACAATAAAAAGGTGGAGGCCGCAGGCCGCCGCATCCTGGAGGCCGCCGAAAACGGCAAGCCGCTGGTGCTGCTGTCCGGCCCCTCGGGCAGCGGAAAGACCACCACCGCCGCCCGCATCACTCAGTGGCTGTGCGACCACGGTCACCCCAGCCACACCCTGTCCATGGACAATTATTACTTCCGCCGGGCAGATGGCTGGATGCCCCGGGATGAGGAGGGCCAGGTGGATCTGGAATCCCCGGAGCTGATCGATATGCCGCTGCTGCGGCAGCATCTGGAGCAGATGGCTGCCTGCCGGCCGGTGGAGATGCCTACCTTTGACTTTGCCAACCAGCGACGGAGTGACCGCACCATCCCCGTTCACCGCAGGCCCGGCGAGATCATCGTCATGGAGGGCATTCACGCCCTCAATCCTCAGGTGCTGGGACAGGAGACCGATCTGGCCACCGGCATCTACATCAGCGTCCGCACCCGGGTACGGGACGACAACGGCTTCGTGCTGCATCCTTCCCGCATCCGGCTGTCCCGGCGGCTGCTGCGGGATTTCCGCCACCGGGGGCAGGATTATGAGGCCACGGTGAAAAAGCTGCGCTCGGTGTCCCGGGGGGAGCGGCTGTACATCATGCCTCACAAGAACAACGCTGTCGTTCAGTTCGACACCTTTGTCCCTTATGAGCTGGCGGTGTACCGCAACGAGGTGCTGCTGTATCTGAACAAGGTGGACGCCACCCTGCTGGAGGATCTGGGCGTTTCCGAGCTGGTGCCCATGCTGCGGCAGATCGACCCCATTTCCGAAAAATATGTCCCCGAACACGCGCTGATCCAGGAGTTCATCGGCGACGAAGATTAAAGCGTCAGGAGAGAGAAAGATGGAATACGCAAAACTGTTTACCGAGGGGCGCAACCCCCGCTCCATGCACATTGACGAAATGTCCACGCTGGAGCAGCTGCAATGCATCAATGCGGAGGATCATGTGGCGGTGGATGCCGTTCAGGCGGCCCTGCCGCAGATCGTTCCGGTAGTGGATCGCATCGTATCCGGCATGAAGGCCGGCGGCCGGCTGATCTATACCGGCTGCGGCACCTCCGGCCGTCTGGGTGTGCTGGACGCTTCCGAGTGCCCGCCCACCTATGGCGTCAGTCCCGATCTGGTGGTGGGTGTCATCGCCGGCGGCGACCATGCTCTGCGCAACGCCATCGAAGGGGCAGAGGACAGCCGGGACGCCGGGCGGGAGGCCATGGAGGGCCTGAACCTCAAGCCGGAGGACACCGTGGTGGGTCTTTCTGCCGCGGGCGGGGCTGCCTTTGTGCTGGGAACGCTGGAATATGCCCGGGAAAAGGGCTGCGCCACGGCGGGCATCACCTGCAATCCCGAAACGCCCATCACCCGCGCCTGCGATATGCCCATTGTGGTGTTGTCCGGGCCGGAGGTGGTCACCGGCTCCACCCGCATGAAGGCCGGTACCGCCCAGAAGCTGATTTTGAATATGCTGTCCACCTGCGCCATGATCCAGACCGGCAAGGTGCGGGAGAACCTGATGATTAACGTGCGTCCCACCAACATCAAGCTGGTGGATCGTGCGGTGCGCATTATCCGGCAGCTGCACGACTGTACCGAAGAGCGGGCAAAGGACGCGCTGGAGCGGGCGGGCAACGATGTGGCCGCCGCGCTGGAGCTGCTGGAAGGGGAGGCCCGGGCATGAGACTGATCGGCATCGACAGCGGCGGCACCAGCTGCCGCGCGGTTTTGTGTGACGAGACCGGCCGGGTGCTGCGGAAATGCACCGTCCCCGGTCATAACCCCAACGCCGACGGCTTTGACGCGCTGGAGGAGAGCTTCCGCCAGTGCCTCAGCGAGGTGCTGGCCGACTTTGGCGGCCTGTCCTGTGGCATTGACGCCATCCATGTGGGCGCTGCCGGCGGAGAAGGCGGCAACCGTCAGCTGCTGGAGGATATGCTCCGCCGTCTGCTGCCGGGGGCCAGAAGTGTGCGGGTGTCCTCCGATGCGCTTATTGCCCTGTCGGCCGGGTTGGGCCGACGGGACGGCGGTGTGCTCATCGCCGGTACCGGCACGGTGGGCTTTTTGCGCATGGGCGAGGAGCTGCCCCGCTTTGGCGGCTGGGGCTATCAGGTGGACAAGGGCGGCTCGGGCTGGCACCTGGGCCGGGACGGCTTTCTGGCCGCCATGGCCGGTTATGACGCCGGTCTGCCCGCCACGGCGCTGACGAAGCTGTATGAGGACGAGCTGCATCTCACCATGTCGGCGGCCATCCCGGCGCTGTATCGGGGCGAGGTCAGTCTGGCGGCCTGCGCGCCGCTGGTGTTCCGCGCCGCCAAAAAGGGCGATGCCGAGGCGCTGCGCATCCTGCGGGAAAACGCCGCCTGTCTGGCAGAGACCGTTACCCGGATGTACCGCCGCTTCGGCGGGCCGCTGACGGTGGTACTCACCGGCGGCCTGCTGCGGGAGGGCTCGCTGTATCTGGAAATGCTGCGGGCGCAGGTGTCCCATCTGCCGGTGGAGCTGATGATCCCTTCGCAGCCGCCGCTGTTTGGCGCAGTGGCGCTGGCTGCTGCGGAGGCCGGTCTGCCGGAGGATCCGGATTTCTCCCGCAATTTCGTTTTGTAAGACGCTGCCACCCTATACCGGAAAGGAGACTTGCTCATGAAACGTCTGTGTTCGCTGGCTCTGGCGCTGCTGCTTTGCTTCGGCCTGTTTGGCTGCGGCAGACGGCAAGAGGAGCCGAAGCCCTCTGCCGACGGGCCGGAGGCCCTGGAGCCGTCGGAGACGCCCGCGACTCCGGAGCACCCGGAGGAGCCCGACGCGCCCGGCGATCCGGGGGAGCCGGCGGCCGCCGACAGCGCTGCCCCGCCGGAGATCACCTCTGCGGAGAGCAGCATCGTTGTTGCCGATCCCGCCGACGGGGAAACCGCGGTGCTGACCATCGATGCCTCCTTCCCGGAGATCGGGGGGATGGAGCGGGTCACCGACTATTACCGCGCCATGCAGACCGATCTGGAGACGGTCTACAGTGCCGATGCGGAGGAGGCCGCCGCCCGACGAGAGGAGCTTCTGTCGGTGGACGGCGAGTTTTCGCCCTGGCAGGTGACGATGGAGTACGAGGTGCTGCGCAACGACGGTGTCACGCTGTCCATCCTGCGGCACATTTACGAAAACCGGGGTGGGGCCTATCCCACCGTAACCCTGCGGGCCGAGACCTTTGATGTGGCCTCTCAGGGACGGCTGCTGCTGTCTGACCTGTTCACCGTGGATCAGACGGAAGCGTTGCGCGCCCTGATGGCGATGGTGTGGACGCAGATGGAGTCCCAGAGCGATACCGTCTGGCTGGTGCCTGATGTGGAGCAGCTGGAGCGGCTGTACGACCCGTTGGATTTTGCCCTCACCGATGACAGCCTGGTTTTGTTCTTCGGCGATTCCCGGCTGGCAGCCCATGCCGCAGACGAGCAGCGCTTTGATCTGCCGCTGGAGGAGCTTTCCCAGCTGCTGAAGCCCGAATGGTGCCTGTCCCATGAAGAAGAATGACCGCTGCCTGCTGACCATCCGGGGCTATACTGCTGAGGGACAGGGCGTGGGCCGCACGGAGGAGGGCCTGACTGTGTTCGTTCCCGGCGCGGCCCGGGGCGACCTGCTGGAGGTGCAACTGGTAAAGGTGCTGAAGAGCTATGCCTTCGGCCGCATCGTTCGCATCATGGAGCCTTCGCCCTGGCGGGTGGAACCGGACTGCCCCCATTTCGGCAAATGCGGCGGCTGTGATTTTCGTCATCTGACCTATGAGGAGGAACTCGCCCTCAAGGCCCGGCGGGTGCAGGACGCCATGAGCCGCATCGGCGGCTTTGATCTGCCGGAGCCGCCCATCACGCCCTCGCCCCAGGTGGAGCGCTACCGCAACAAGGGGCAGTTCCCCGTGGGCCGGGACGGAAACGGGGCGGTGGCCTTCGGCTTTTATCGCAGCCGCAGCCATCAGCTGATCCCGCTGGCAGATTGTAAGCTGCAATCGGAGGAGAGCTGCGCGCTGGCCGCCGCCGTCTGCCGTTGGGCCGATGTATGCGGGGCCGAGCCCTATGACGAAGCGACGCATTCCGGTCTGCTGCGGCATATTTATGTGCGGCAGGGCGAGGCGGGCCTGCACCTGACGCTGGTGGTGCGGCAGGATGCTCTGCCCATGACGGATACGCTCGTCGGCCTGTGCCGTCAGGCGGTGCCCGCCCTGCGGGGCATCGTCGTCAATGTGAACGACCGCCCGGGCAACCGCATCCTGGGGGAGACGACCCGTACCTTGTGGGGCGAAAGCCGGCTGGAGGACACCCTGACGGGCAATCGCTTCTATCTGTCGCCCCTGTCCTTTTATCAGGTGAACCACGCCCAGACGGAGCAGCTGTATGCCTGCGCCGCCCAATGGGCCGCGCCGGACAAAAGCACCCGGGCGCTGGATCTTTACTGCGGCGTGGGCACCATTACCCTGACACTGGCCGCCCGATGCGAAAGCGTGGTGGGGGTGGAGATCGTCCCCGCCGCCATTGAGGATGCAAGGGAAAACGCCCGGCGCAACGGGGCGGAAAATGTACGGTTTCTGTGCGCCGATGCCGGTCAGGCCGCCGCAAGGCTGGCGGCGGAGGGACTGCGGCCCCAGGTGATCGTGGTGGATCCGCCGCGAAAGGGGCTGGACGAGGCTGCCGTTCGGGCCATTTGTGAGATGGCGCCCGACCGGGTGGTGTATGTCTCCTGCGACTGTGCCAGTCTGGCCCGGGATGCCCGCCGCCTGGCCGATGTGGGCGGCTACCGTCCGGAGAAGCTCCGCGCCTTCGATATGTTTCCCCGGACTGCAAATGTGGAGACGGTTGTCCTTCTTTCCAAGGGAGAGGTCGACTCGAAAAAGGTGCGTGTGGAGTTCTCTTTGGAAGATATGGATATGTCAGATTTTCAGGACAGTGCAACTTACACACAGATCAAAGACTATGTGCTGGAGCATAGCGGATTAAAGGTTTCTAACTTGTATATTTCGCAGATTAAACGAAAATGCGGGATTGAGGTTGGGAAGAATTATAATCTTCCAAAATCCGAAGATAGCAGACAGCCACAGTGTCCACCGGAGAAAGAGAAGGCAATCCGAGAAGCGTTTGAGTATTTTGGGTTAATTTGAGGGAAGAAATGAACGCAATTAAAACCGAAAGACTAACCATTCGTCGCATTGTAGCGGATGATTGGAAAAGCATAAAAGAAATATGGGTGGACTTTAACACTTCTGCCCTTT
>CAZDUQ010000067.1:0-6917 GCA_964508665.1 uncultured Oscillospiraceae bacterium
AATTAATGAAAGACTATATTGTTACAGAAAATAATGAAACAATTGAAGAAAGAGTAGTAAGTAAACTTAAAGAAAAAGAGTATCATATTAGTTTTGCTGAAAGTTGTACTGGTGGAATGCTAGCATCAACTATTGTAAATGTCAGCGGAAGTAGCGATGTTTTGGGTGAAAGCTTAGTAACTTATAGCTATTTGGCTAAAGAAAAGTACTTAAAAGTAAAAGAAGAAACTATTGAAAAGTATAACGTTGTTAGTGATGAAGTGGTTAATGAAATGGCTAATGGTTTATATGAATTAACAAATAGTGAAGTATGTGTTAGTGTTAGTGGAGTTGCTGGACCGACTGGAGGAAGTATTGATAAGCCAGTAGGTTTAGTTCACTATTGTATTAAAACACCTGAAAATATTATTACTGAGCATAAGGTTTTTAGAGGAGAAAGAAATCAAATTAGGCTAAAAGCTGTTATGCATATTTTATATCGAATTTATATGTTAATTAAATAAAAATTTTATATAAATTATTAAATTAATTCAGACACTTTTTGTGTCTGTTTTTAATTTTATAAATTTAAAATGAAAAATCTTTTTTAATTTTTAATTAATTTGCTTGTAATTCTTATAGGTATGTGATAAAATATTTTCAAAGAAAGTGTTTTCATAATTTATTTAATGTAATTAGAAACATAAGTAAGGAGGAGTATTTTAGATTATGAAAGAAAAAAGATTTATTTTGATGTTCTTATTTTTCTTTATGCTTTTTTTATGCGTTGGATGTGGTGAAAATTTAACTCCAACATTAGAAGTTGCAAACAAAGAAGTAGAACTTTTAGTTGGTGAAACAAAAGAAATTAATTTTAAAGTTGAAAATGTTTCAGGAACTGATTTGATTGAATATGAAATAGAAAATAATGGCATTATTAGCATTAACGATGATATTATTACGGCCATTTCAGTTGGTGAAACAAAAGTAACATTAAGATTAAAAGATTATAAAGATATAAGTGCTGAAATGATTGTGAAAGTTGTTAATAAAGGCGAACTTACAATTACTGGTGAGACTAATGTTAATGTTAATGAAAAAATTAAGTTAAATATAAATAAAGTAAATCTTGATGGCGAAGTTGTATGGAGTAGTAGTGATCCTAGTATAGCAATAGTTGAAAATGGAGAAGTTACAGGTGTAGCTAGTGGAAAAGCAACAATATTCGCTAAATGTAATGATGTACAAACTAGTATTGAAATTACTGTTGTTGAAGCAGATGGAATAATTATATCTGGTAATAGTATAGTTTATGTTAACAAAAAAATAACTCTTACTGCAAAACTTTCTGGATATAGTGGTGAATTTGCTTGGGAAAGCAGTGATCCTACTATAGCAACTGTAAGCAATGGAAAAGTAATGGGAATTGCTGTTGGAGAAGTAGTTATCACAGTAAAGGCTTTAGATAAAGTTGCAACATTTAAAGTTTCTGTAACCGAAAAACCTACAATTTCTATATCAGGAAATAGTGTTATTTATATTGGTAAAACTACCACGCTTAAGGCGGAATCTGATAGTATTGATGGAAAAATTGAATGGTCAAGTAGCAATGAAAAGGTAGCTACAGTTGACGAAAATGGTGTTGTTACGGGAGTTAGCAAAGGTGTAATAACAATTACTGCTAGTTGTAATGGAATAACTGGAACAATAAAAATTAAAGTTACTGAAGAACCAGATCAAGTAATCTTACATTATAATGGTGGTATATCTGTTGAATTATATAATGAATGTAATCCTATTGAAAAAATAGAAATTACAAATTATAATGGACTTAGTGGTGGATACTGGACTAATTATGAAAAACATATTTTTATTTTTGAAGAAAGTAACGATATAAAACCAACATTTTCAGATAGAATATATATAGGAAAAAATAGTGTTAGTGGATATTATGAAATAATAAAAATTCAAACATCAGGTGAATCAAGTTGGCCAGATAGTGCACAATATGTTATAACTATTTCTTCTTCATATAATAATTATAAAGCAATCCATGAAAAAGTATTGAACTTAAAAGTTGGTCAAGTAGTAGTTTTTGATAAAAAAATTACGGCTATTGATACTATAACTCCTGGTACTGCTAATTTCCATAATAAAAAAATTGATTTAGATGAATTAACAATTCCTAAAAAAGATTTTAATGGCTTACCTGTTCCAACAAAACTAGGAAGTGAATTTTTAGGATGGTATAACGCATCAGGTGAAAAAATTGAATCATTAGGTGATTTTAGTAAAACAGTAGAATTATATGCTAAGTGGGAAGAATTAAATCCTGTAACTGATATATCTGTTAATGATATTCCCAATGAAATGTTAAAAGGTGATACTTTTGAAATAAATTGTAAAGTTATTCCTGATGATGCATATTTTAAAGATGTGCTTTTCTCATCAAGTAACGAGGAAGTGCTTAGGGTAGATAAAAATGGAAAATTAACTGCTATTAACACAGGAAAAGCAGTTATTACTATAACTGATTATGTTGAAAAAATTAAAAAAGAATATGAAATAACTGTAAATTCAGTACCTTCAGTTGATGTTAGATTTGAAAGTGAAACTGGTGAATATAACGGCTATTTAGAAATTGGTCAAGAAGTTAAACTAAATGCTGCCTATTTCGGGAAAGGTTCTATAAATAGTATTAAATTCACAAGTAATGATGAAACGATAGCTACAATTGATGAAAATGGTTTAGTTAAAGCTAATAAAGAGGGCGTAGCTATTATAAAAATCGAAGCCGATACAACAAATGGTAAATATGAATTTTTAGTTAATGTCTTAGTTAAAAATGTTAGTGCTGAAAGTAAACTTGATAAAGTTATTAAATTAATAATGGAAAATAACTTTGGAGTTGTTGAAGTTGGAAACGCATGTCTATATAATGATGGAACTGATAGATACTATAAAGCTACTTATGGAAGTGTTAATAGAATTTTATTTGATAAATTTTTAATTGATACTGGATATGTTAGTACTGCTGAAAATAATAAAAATGGTCACAAAGATAGAAGAGATGTTGATACAATTGAGTTTGTAACTGTTCACGACACTGCAACTTTAACAGGCTCAGCCGCAAATATTGCAAATAATATGGCAACTGGAAAAACCTCAATTCATTATGCAGTTGGTGATAAGAGAATTTATGGCGTAGTTCCTGAAAAATATATTGCATATCATGCAGGGGACGGAACAACATCAACTTTTCAGTGGAATGCTAGTGGAATTAAAACTGATGATAATAGCGCTCCTAAGATTGGAATTGTAAAAGACGGAACTAAGTACTATTTTACAATTAATGGTGAAAAAACTAATTTAGTAGCTCCAATATCTAATGGTGAAAATACAATTAAAAATCCAACAAATGATAGTTTAACTGAATTAGGACCAGTTTGGAAAATTGAAAATGGTGAATATTATTTAGGAACTGCATGGGTTTGTTTTGATCAAGTCGCAGCTGGTAAGATTTGTTCACATGGTGGAAACAATAATTCTATTGGTATAGAAATGTGTGTTAATATGAGTAGCGATATGTATGATACATGGCAAAGAACTGCAATGTTAGTTGCTGATATTTGTATAAGAAATAATTTGGATTTAACAAGAGTTAAACAACATAATACTTGGAGTGGTAAAAACTGTCCTCAAGATATACTTGCTGGAAGTTATTGGGATGAATTTATGAAGATGGTTGAAATCCAATATATTTTACAAAAAGATTATTCTGATGTTGTAATAAGTATGAAATCTAATAATCCTGATATAGTTGATAATACTGGTAGAGTAGTTAATGCTCCAACTATTACAACAACTGTTTCATATGAAGTTACTGTATCTTGTGGTGGTGAAACAAAGACAATTACATTATATAGTGTAGTGCCTGGTTCAACTACTTGGGAACAATGGAACGGAACTTATTCTGCTAAAAAGATTTGGAATAATGGAAAATTTGTTAAATAATCAAAGAATTAAAGGCTGATTTTTCGGCCTTTTTTACTAATATGTTTTTTTATTATTGTCCTTGATAAATGCTTTAAACATAGTTATTGATGTTACATTAATTTAGACTTGTTTTTAAAGATGAGTTATGTTAGAATATTTCTAAGAAAAGGTTATTAAAGATATGGAGGAATGGTTCAATGAAAAAAAATATTATATTTTTTATTTTAGTTTTTGTCTTAATTTTTACAGGTTGTCAAGAAAAGTCATCTGTTTTTGAAATTTATGATGATTACTTAGAAATTTTTATTGGACAAGAATATGAAGTAAATAAAAAAATAGAAAATCCAAAATTTGAAGTAACGTGGAGTAGTAGTGATGAAAGTGTTGTAACAGTTAATGATAATGGAATTATAAAGGGGATAGGCGAAGGTATAGGTTCAGTTTTTGTAAATTATGGTGAAGTTGAAAAAGAGGTGGTAGTTGTGGTAGACGCAAAAGAAATTACACTAAGTTATGATGGAGGATCATCAAAAGAATTATATTTGTCAACAAGTTCAATAGCTAGCTTTACTTTAACTAATTATAATACTAATAGTGGTGCATATTGGGGTGATGGTAATGGTTATTCAAAATATGTTTATATAACTGATAAAGATAATGATCCTAAAGCAACATTTTCTGATAGAATTTATATTGGAAAGAATAAATACACTGGATATTATGAAATAATAGATATTATAACATCTGGGGCTTCGAGTTGGCCTAGTGGTGCTGATTATGTAATATCAATTTCCCATTCATATTCTGATTATAGATCTATTCATAATAATGTGTTAAAACTTAAAAAAGGATTAGTTGTAATCATTAATGATGAAATTAAAACAATTAGTGGTTCAAATACAAGTAAAGTTAGTTTTTATAACTTTAAAATTGATGCAAATGAAGTTTCTTTGTCAGAAAATTATTTAAAAGAATTACCAACTCCTATAAAATTAGGTTATGAATTTTTAGGATGGTATGATGAAGATGGTACAAAGTATAATTCTTTAAATGAAATTACAAGTTCAATTAAATTAGCAGCAAAATGGCATGAACGAATTTTAGTAACTGATATTGTTACAGAAAATATTCCACAAGAATTATTAACTGGAGATATCTTTGATTTAAATAGTAGCGTTTATCCATATGACTCATATTTTCAAGAAATCTTTTATTCATCAAGTAATGAAGATATTATTAAGGTTAATGATGAGGGAAAATTAACAGCAGTTAATTCAGGAAAAGCCGTGATTGTATTAAAGGACTATATGGAAAGAGTTAAAAAAACTTATACAGTAGTTGTTTATTCAGTTCCTTCAGTTGATGTAGAATTTGCTAGTGACCATGGTGAATATAATGGTTATTTAGAAATAGGTCAAGAAGTTAAACTAAATGCTACTTATTTCGGAAAAGGTGAAGTTACATCTATAAAATTTATGAGTAGTGATTCTAGTATTGCTACAATTAATGAAAATGGTTTAGTTAAAGCTAATAAAGAAGGAGTTGCAGTTATAACAATAGAAGCTAAAACAACTAATGGAGAATATAAATTATTAGTTAATGTTTTGGTTAAAAATGTTAGTGCTGAAAATAAAATTGATGAAGTTATTAAATTGATAATGGAAAACAACTTTGGAGTTGTTGAAGTAGGAAACGCATGTCTATATAATGATGGAACTGATAGATACTATAAAGCTACTTATGGAAGTGTTAATAGAGTATTATTTGATAAATTTATAATCAATGATAAATATGTAAGCACTGCTGAAAATAATAAGAATGGTCATAAGACTAGAAGAAGTGTTGATACAATTGAGTTTGTAACTGTTCATGATACTGCCACTTTAACTGGTAGCGCAAATGGTACTGCTAAAGGTATGGCGACTGGTAGTACTTCAATTCATTATGTTGTTGGTAATGATGAAATTTATGGCGTAGTTCCTGAAAAATATATTGCATATCATGCAGGGGACGGAACAACATCAACTTTTCAGTGGAATGCTAGTGGAATTAAAACTGATGATAATAGCGCTCCTAAGATTGGAATTGTAAAAGACGGAACTAAGTACTATTTTACAATTAATGGTGAAAAAACTAATTTAGTAGCTCCAATATCTAATGGTGAAAATACAATTAAAAATCCAACAAATGATAGTTTAACTGAATTAGGACCAGTTTGGAAAATTGAAAATGGTGAATATTATTTAGGAACTGCATGGGTTTGTTTTGATCAAGTCGCAGCTGGTAAGATTTGTTCACATGGTGGAAACAATAATTCTATTGGTATAGAAATGTGTGTTAATATGAGTAGCGATATGTATGATACATGGCAAAGAACTGCAATGTTAGTTGCTGATATTTGTATAAGAAATAATTTGGATTTAACAAGAGTTAAACAACATAATACTTGGAGTGGTAAAAACTGTCCTCAAGATATACTTGCTGGAAGTTATTGGGATGAATTTATGAAGATGGTTGAAATCCAATATATTTTACAAAAAGATTATTCTGATGTTGTAATAAGTATGAAATCTAATAATCCTGATATAGTTGATAATACTGGTAGAGTAGTTAATGCTCCAACTATTACAACAACTGTTTCATATGAAGTTACTGTATCTTGTGGTGGTGAAACAAAGACAATTACATTATATAGTGTAGTGCCTGGTTCAACTACTTGGGAACAATGGAACGGAACTTATTCTGCTAAAAAGATTTGGAATAATGGTAAATTTGTTAAATAATCAAAGAATTAAAGGCTGAAAAACTCAGCCTTTTTATTTAGAAATTGCGACATTTTATCTCAGGTTATTTTTTAAAAGGTGTTTAAATTTGAATAAAAATATGTTATAACCTTACTTTTGCAGTGTTGTCCTACGATAAAAGCCCCTTGGTTAGGGGCT
>CAZDUQ010000068.1:0-6884 GCA_964508665.1 uncultured Oscillospiraceae bacterium
GCACGCCGGTGTTCTCGCCGTAGGTGGTGTTGGCGGGGCCGCCGAACATACCCGCAACGGAGGTGGCCAGACCGTCGCCCAGCAGCGTGCGGTGCAGGCCGGGATCCTCGATGAAGTTCTGACCGCAGGTGGCGGAGATGGCGGAGATATCGCCGATGTGCTCCATCATGGAGGCGATGGCGATGGGCGCCATCACCAGAATGGCGGTCACATCAAACTTGGCCAGCGTGAAGGCGGGCAGGCCCACCACGGCCTCCTGTGCCACAGAGGAGAAATCCACCATGCTGCAGCACAGCGCCACGATATAGGGAATCACCACGCCCAGCAGGATGGGGATGATCTTGACCATGCCCCTGCCCCAGATGTTGGCCACCACAATGACGGCAATGGACAGCAGCGCCAGCGGCCAGCAGGTTTCTGCATTGGAAACAGCGGAGCCGGACAGGTTCAGACCGATGAGGATAATCATTGGGCCGGTGACGATGGGCGGGAAGAAGCGCATGACCTTCTGCGCACCAACCAGCTTGAACAGCAGCGCAAGGACGATATACAGCGCGCCGGCCACCACGATGCCGCCCATGGCATAGGGCAGCTTTTCTGCGCCGGTCATTTCGGCAAACTTGCCCACATTCAGCTGGGAAACCGCCTGAAAGCCGCCCAGGAACGCAAAGGACGAGCCCAGGAACGCGGGCACCTTCATTTTCGCACACACATGGAAGATCAGCGTACCCACACCGGCGAAGAACAGGGTGGTCTGGATGGACAGGGGCATTCCGTAGTTCTTGCTCACCAGGATGGGCACCAGAACGGTGGCGCCGAACATGGCGAACATGTGCTGCAAGCCCAGAATGATCATTCTGGGCCAGCCCAGGACACGGGCATCATAGATCGCCTCGGTGCCCAGCTGCTGTTTTTCTTTGGACATAGTGATTTCCTCCCTCATTTTTGGCAAAGAAAAAGGCACTTCCATTTTCAAATGGAAATGCCTTGCGGTGACAGCAAAAGCAAGCTCAACTTTTTCATAACTGCCACCTCCTTTTTTCGACATTATACTCCTAAGCACGTGCTTTGGCAAGCTCTTTTTTATTGTTTTTTGCGGGGTTTTTGCGGGGTTTTTGAAAAAAGCCTTGCAATTTTTCCGGCAAAGTGGTATTGTTTATTTGTTATGAATACGAAATGCGATGACGAAGAAAGTAGCATCCTCCTGATCGGTCAGAGAATGGCGGTCACCGGCTGAGAGCCGCCTGCGTGTGGAGTTTGTGAAGTTCCCTTCCGAGCACCAAGGCTGAAGGCGCTTGCGCTGGTAGGCCGCGGCGGTGTGACTCCGTGATCGGTCAAGAGTGCCCGGCTGCGCCGGGAATGCGGGTGGTACCGCGGAAGCAGTGGCTTTCGTCCCAGAGATGGACGAAGGCTTTTTTGTTGTTTGAAAAGCAAGACGCATCACGATAAAAAGGAGTGTATCCCCAACATGAGAGAAAAGTTGGAACAGATCCTGGTAAAGGCGCTGGATGAGATCCAAAACGCCGATATCAAGGATACGCTGGAAACGGCCCGTGTCAAATATCTGGGCAAAAAGGGCGAGCTGACCGCTATTCTGCGCGGCATGGGCCAGCTCTCCGCCGAGGAGCGCCCGGTGGTCGGTCAGATGGCCAACGAGGTTCGCGCCAAGATCGAGGCCGCCATCGATGACGCCGCCGCCCTCGTGGCCCGGCATGAGCTGGAAAACAAGCTGAAGAAGGAGACCATCGATGTCACCCTTCCCGGCAAAAAGATCGTCTTTGGCAAAAAGCATCCCCTGACCACCGTTCTGGATGAGGTCACCGACATCTTCACCGGCATGGGCTATTCGGTGGCCGAAGGCCCCGAAGTGGAGCTGGTGCATTACAATTTCGATATGCTCAACGCCCCTAAGACCCATCCCTCCCGGGAGCCCCAGGACACCTTCTATATCGATGACGACATCGTGCTGCGCACCCAGACCTCGCCCATGCAGGCCCGCATCATGGAAAAGACCCAGCCCCCCATCCGCATCATCGCCCCGGGCCGCGTCTTCCGCAATGACGAGGTGGATGCCACCCACTCCCCCATGTTCCATCAGATCGAGGGTCTGGTCATCGACAAGGGCATCACCATGGGCGATCTGAAGGGCACACTGGAGGTCTTTGCCAAGGAGCTGTACGGCGACGAGACCCGCGTCCGCTTCCGCCCCAGCTACTTCCCCTTCACCGAGCCCTCTGCCGAGATGGATATCAGCTGCTTCAAGTGCGGCGGCAAGGGCTGCCCCATGTGCAAGTACGAGGGCTGGATCGAGGTGCTGGGCTGCGGCATGGTGCATCCCAATGTGCTGCGCAACTGCGGCATCGACCCTGAGGTCTATTCCGGCTTCGCCTTTGGCGTGGGTCTGGAACGCATCACCCTGTTCCGTTACAAGATCGACGATATGCGCCTGCTGTTTGAGAACGACGTGCGCTTCCTGTCCCAGTTCTGAGTAAGGAGGAGATCAAAGATGAAATTACCTTATAGCTGGTTAAAGGATTTTACCGATGTGGGCATCCACAATGTATCCGCAAAGCAGTATGCTGCCGATATGACCATGGCCGGTACCATGGTGGGCAGCTGGGAAAGCCCTGCTGACGAGATCTCCAATGTGGTGGTGGGCAAAATCCTCTCCATGGAAAAGCACCCCAACTCCGACCATATGTGGGTCTGCCGGATCGATGTGGGCAAGGACGAACCCGTCCAGATCGTCACCGGCGCGTGGAACGTCCATGTGGGTGACCTTGTCCCCGCCGCCCTGCACAAGTCCACCCTGCCCGGCGGCGTCAAGATCGAAAAGGGCAAGCTTCGCGGCGTTCCCTCCAACGGAATGCTGTGCTCCCTCAAGGAATTGCAGCTGGAGGAGCGGGACTTCCCCTACGGCGCCATCACCGCCGCCGCCCTGCTGAATGACTACAAGCCGCTGGATCCCGAAAAGCCCTCCATTCCCGCCGATATCCGGCCGGGGCACAAGGTCTTTGGCCCGGTGGTTGCCGCCAAAGTACTGGAGTGCGTTTCCCAGGGCAACGGCGCCTTCCATACCTGTCTGGATATGGGCGGCAGCACCGTCTGCCCCGATACCGTCTGCCAGAACCTGCACGAGGGCGATCTGGTGGCCTATAACACCAAAAGCGACACCATCTGCACGCTGGCCGATCTGCACGCCCGGCAGGAGGAATTCCCCCACTGCATCAATGACGGCATCTTTGTTTTGCAGGAGGACTGTAAGCCCGGCGACGACATCGCCCATGTGCTGAGCCTGGACGAGATCACCTTTGATTTTGACATTCTGCACAACCGTCCCGATTGCCTGTCCATCATCGGACTGGCCCGGGAGAGCGCCTCCACCTTTGACAAGCCCTTTGCGCTTCCCGTCCCCAGAGTGACGAGCACCGTGGGCAGCATCCACGATCACCTGTCGGTGGATATCCGCGATGCCGACCTGTGCCCCCGCTACTGCGCAGCCATGGCAACGGACATCAGGATCGAGCCCTCTCCCCGCTGGATGCGTGACCGGCTGCGGGCAGCCGGTGTCCGGCCCATCAATAATATCGTGGACATCACCAACTATGTGATGCTGGAATACGGCCAGCCCATGCACGCCTTTGACTACCGTTGCCTGAAGGACGGCAAGATCATCGTCCGCCGCAGTGCCGCCGATGAAAGCTGCACCACGCTGGACGGCCAGACCCGCAAGCTGTGGGAGAACACCCTGGTCATCGCCGACGCTGAAAAGGCCGTGGCCATTGCCGGTGTCATGGGCGGCGAAAACAGCGAGATCACCGGGAACACCCGGATGATCGTCTTTGAGTCTGCCATGTTCGATTCTGTCAGCATCCGCACCACCTCCCGCCGACTGGGTATGCGTACCGAGGCCTCCGGCCGGTTCGAGCGGGGCGTCAACTGCGAGGGCTGCATGACCGCGCTGGAGCGGGCCTGTCAGCTGGTGGAGCAGCTGGGCGCAGGACATATCATCGGCGGCTATGTGGATGCCTACCCCGCCCCCAAGCCCGTCCGCACACTGAAGCTGGAGCCCCAGCGTATCAGCGCCTATATCGGTGCCGACATCGACCGGGATTTTATGGTGAAGACACTGGAAAAGCTGGCCTTCCGCGTGGAGGGCGACACCGTCTATGTTCCCTCCTGGCGCGATGACATGGAAGGCATGGCCGACCTGGCCGAGGAAGTGGCCCGGTATTTCGGCTATGACAACATCCCCACTACTCTTTTGCGGGGCGAGACCACCAAGGGCGGCCTGACCCGCCGCCAGGCCTTTGACCGCAGAGTCATCCAGGCCTGCAACGCCGCCGGCTACAGCGAGGCCAAGACCCTGTCCTTCCTGAGTCCCAAATCCTTTGACCGGATCTGCCTGTCCGCCGACGACACCCGCCGCCAGGCGGTGGTCATCACCAACCCGCTGGGCGAGGATCAGAGTCTGCTGCGCACCACGCCCCTGCCCGCTATGCTGGAGGCCGCCGCCCGCAACTATAATTTCCGCGCCCCTGCCATCCATCTGTTTGAGCCCTCCAAGGTCTATCTGCCCAAGCTGGGTGCCGACGGCAAGGCCGACCCCCATCAGCTGCCCGAGGAAAAAGCCATGCTGGTGATGGCCACCTACGGTGATGATTTCTTCCACCTCAAGGGCTGCATCGAGGGTATTCTGGAGGCGCTGTCCATTCCCGGCTGCCTGTTCACCCCCTGTCGGGACAATCCCAGCTATCATCCCGGCCGCTGCGCCGCCATCATGAACGGCGATCGGCTGGTGGGCTATGCCGGTCAGGCCCATCCCGCCGTGCTGAAGAATTACGGCATCGGCGCCGAGCTTTATATGGCCGAGCTGGATCTGGAGCTGCTGTTCTCCCTGGTGGATACGCAGCGCTACTACCAGCCCATCCCCAAATATCCCGCCAGCACCCGCGACCTGGCCGTCCTGTGTGACGAGAATGTGTATGTGCTCCAGCTGGAGCTGTGCATCAAAAAGGCTGCCAAAAAGCAGCTGGAGAAGCTGGAGCTGTTCGATGTTTACCGCGGCGCGCAGGTCGCCGCCGGCAAAAAGAGCGTCGCCTTCTCTCTGACGCTGCGCAATTCCGATCACACGCTGACCGATGTGGAGGCCGACGAGATCATTCAAAATGTCCTGAAAGCTCTGGAGGCCGAGCTGGGCGCCGTTCTGCGCGCCTGAGTTTTTCACCCACGTTCCGGGCGCGGAAGACCGCGCCCGGAGCTTTTTTCACAAAAACCGCACAGGTTCCCTTTACTTTCTCTTTTTTCTGATATATAATGGACATATATCTGGTTTGGAGGCGACTTTCATGTTTGACGGTACCCGTAAGTTCAAGATCCATGATGACGCTGATCTGGAAATGAAGCAGATCATGACGGCAGTCTATGATGCCCTGCGGGAAAAGGGCTACAATCCCATCAACCAGATCGTGGGCTATATCCTGTCGGAGGATCCCACCTACATCACCAATCACAACAACGCCCGCACGCTGATCCGCAAGCTGGACCGGGATGAGCTGCTGCAGGAACTGGTGCGGAATTACCTTTCCGACTGAGCCTGCTTTGACTTTTCGGCTTTGATTTCTGACGAAATGCTGCCGCAAATTCCACGGCGGCGTTTTTGTTTATGTTTTGTAACTTTTGTTTGACTTTTGTAACGTTTCCTGCTATACTATAACTTAATCGGAGGTATTCTTATGGAAGCTACCGGGAAAAACAGTGCCCTGCCCCTGACCTATAAGGGTCGCGCCCTGATGCGCAAGGACGCTGTCATTTATTATGGCAGCATGGCTGATAAATACATCATCATGCTGCAGGTTCTGTCCTCTGAGCAGAAGGACGGCTACACGCTGTCCGGCCGGATTTCGGTGCAGCTCCAGTACACGGATCCTGAGATCAGTTCGAGAGATCGGGTGGTCAAGTCTGCCGAGCGCGACGGCCTGTTTGACGCCATGGAGCTGGGCTCCATCTGGCTGGAAAGGGCGTTGAACGGCAAATAAACCGCCTGACACGCAGGAGGTTCTTTTTGTGAAAAAACATTTCCCCGTTCGTATGCTTGTCGCAGCCGCTTCGCTGACTGCCGCGATGGCCGTTTCTGCCTATGCTTACGATGTGCAGGGCGGTACCGTCACCACCGCGTCCTCCGTCAATTTCCGCACGGAGGCTACCACGGCCAGCGAAAGCATGGGCAAGCTGAGCGACGGCACACGCGTTGCCATTCTGGATGAAGCGGATGGCTGGTACAAGGTGGCCTATGACGGCCAGGTGGGCTATATGAGCGCTGACTATGTGGTGGCGCAGCCCATTATGAACATCACCTGTGGCGGTGCAAAGGTCACCACCGAGGTGCTGAATCTGCGCAGCGGCCCCGGAACGGAAAACAGCATTGTCACCAAGCTCTATCAGGGTTCGGTGGCCCGGATCATCGGTATCAACAACGCCTGGTTCAAGGTGGAATATGGCGGCTACACCGGGTATATCTCTCCCGATTATGTGGAGATCGTGCCCTACAGCAGCACTTCTTCCTCGTCTGCGGCAGCTGTCTCCACAGCCTCTGCAGCCAGCCTGTCCGTTGCCACCGGCACCCGGCAGCAGCTTGTGGAATATGCCGCTACCCTGCTGGGCTGCAAGTATGTTTACGGCGGCAGCTCTCCCAGCGGCTTCGACTGCTCCGGTTATGTGAAGTATGTGTTCGCCCATTTTGGCATCAACCTGAGCCGTACTTCCGCCAGTCAGTATTCTAACTCGGTGCGCATCAGCAAATCCGATCTGAATCTGGGCGATCTGGTCTTCTTCTCTCAGACCAGCGGTAGCTCCACGGTGGGTCATGTGGGCATTTATGTGGG
>CAZDUQ010000069.1:0-2314 GCA_964508665.1 uncultured Oscillospiraceae bacterium
CCCATTGAGGAAGCCAAAAAGAAGGGCGCTGTGGCCATGTTCGGCGAGAAATACGGCGATGTGGTGCGCGTGGTGGAAATGGGGGATTTTTCCATGGAATTCTGCGGCGGCACCCATCTGAACAACACCGCCAAGGTGGGCCCTTTCCGGATTAAGTCGGAAAGCTCGGTGGCCTCCGGTGTGCGCCGCATCGAGGCGACGGTAGGCAAACTGACGCTGGAAGATATCGGAAAGAATCGCCGGATGCTGTACCATGCGGCACAGCTGATGAAGACCTCTCCCGCCGAGCTGGAAAACCGCATCGAGCAGCAGCTGAGCGAGCTGAAGGAGCTGCGCCAGACGCTGGAGAAATATAAGGCAGAGGCGTCTCTTGGCGAGGCGCGGCAGTTCCTGATGTCCGGTAAAAAGGTGGGTGAGCTGAATGTGGTCACAGCAAACCGCGGCGGACTGGGTGCCAACGAGCTGCGGCAGATGGGCGACTTCCTGCGGGACAAGGATCCTACCGTGGTGGCCGTGCTGTCCTCGGTGAACGGTGAAAAAATCACCTTCCTGGCGGTGTGCGGCAAGGAGGCTGTGGCAAAGGGCATCAAGGCCGGTGATCTGGTCAAGCTGGTTTCCGGCATTTGCGGCGGCAAGGGCGGCGGCAAGCCCGATTCCGCCATGGGCGGTGGCTCCGACCTGCTGAAGGTGGATGACGCGCTGGCCGCTGTGGATGATTTCGTAGCGTCCAAGCAGTAAAACGGATACATTAGGAGGAAAGACCATGTCTGATGTGCTGAATTATCAGGAGGATTGCCTGTTTTGCAGAATCATCAAGGGTGAGATCCCTTCCACCAAGGTGTATGAGGATCACCTGTGCTATGCCTTCCGGGACATTGCGCCTGCTGCGCCCACCCACATTCTGGTGGTGCCCAAGGCACATATCGCCTCGGCGGCCGAGGTCACGAAGCACAACTCCGTGCTGGTGGCTCACATTTATGAGGTGCTGGCCAAGCTGGCACAGGAAGAAGGGCTGGAGGGCGGCTATCGCGTGGTGACCAATGTGGGAGCCGATGCCGGACAGACGGTGAAGCATCTGCATTTCCATCTGCTGGGCGGCCAGGAACTTGGCCCCATGGCCTGAATCGTTCGAAATGCGCATCCCGCAGTGGCAGAAAGGCAGGCAGCCCCGTCGGCTGCTCTGCTTTTCTGCTGCTTTTTTCATGGCGGCGCTGCTTTTTTCTTTGCTGTTTGTCCGGCTGGACGATCCGATTTTGCTGGCGCTGCTGGCTGCCGCCGCCCTGTGCGGCATCGCTTTGGCGGCAGTTCTGCTTCTGCGGGAGCAGTTCGTGCTGTTCCGCTCCCTGTTTCTGGGTCTGCTGGCCGGTTTTTTGTGGTGCGGCGGCTTTTTGCTGCTGATCTGGCAGCCAACGCAGAAGTGGGACGGCGTCTCCGGCCAGGTGCGGCTGGAGCTGACCGAATATGCGACGGGCAGACAGAGCTACGGCGTGGCCCGGGGCATTGTCACCGCTGTCGATGATACGGACTGCCGCCTGAAGGTGTATGTCTATCTGCTGGACGGCTCACCGGACTACGCGCCGGGGGATGTGCTGGAATTTACCGGAGTCCTGTCGGCGGCGGAGCGCAGCTTTGACGCAAACCTTTTGCAGGAGGGAATTTTTCTGACGCTGTCGCAGGAGGACGCGGGAACGCGCTTCCCGGCTGAGGCAATGACCCTGCTGCGCCGGGCACGCATTTTATCCCGAAGCATCACCCTGCGGGTGCAGGAGCTGCTGCCGGGGGATGAGGGCGCGCTGCTGGCCGCGCTGCTCAGCGGCGAGCGGGAGAGCTTTTCCGACGGCTTTGATCGGGCGCTGACCACCAGCGGCACCCGGCATATCACGGCGGTCTCCGGTCTTCATGTCACGGTGCTGGCCGGGCTGCTCATCAGCCTGCTGGGGAAGAAGCCGGGCCTGCTGGCCGCCGTGCCTGTGGGACTGGTCTATGCCGCCGTGGTGGGCTTTTCGCCCTCGGTGGTGCGGGCTGTGGTGCTGCTGGTGCTGTGGGCGGCCTCCTTCTGGCTCAAGCTGGAAAAGGATCCGCTGACGGCCCTTGCCGCGGCGCTGCTGCTGTTGCTGCTGTGGAATCCCTTCTCCTGCCGCAGCGTGGGTCTGCTTTTGTCCTTTGGCGCCACGCTGGGTCTGATCCTGCTTCAGCCGCAGCTGAACGAGCTGTGGATCCCGCGGGTGAAAAATATCCGTCCACCGTGGCTGAAAAGGCTGCTGTGGTATGCCGCCGGTACGGTGGCCTCCACGCTGGCGGCGACGCTGTTTAC
>CAZDUQ010000069.1:2414-6865 GCA_964508665.1 uncultured Oscillospiraceae bacterium
CTGCTGGTGCTGGCTGTGGGTCTGATCTGCCTGACAGGGCTTGGGACGGCGGCGGAGCTGCGCCTCACCGGCCAGGTGGAGATCACCAGCGTGGGCGGACAGCCTGTGATCCTTCTGCGGGGAGATGGCGTCTCGCTGATCAACACCGGTGCCAATGGCCGCTATACGGCAGAGCGGACGGCAACGGCGCTGTCCCGCTGGAACGCTGTGCAGCTGGAAACACTGCTGTGCACCACCGGTGATTACAGGATGCAGAGTGGCCTGCGCGCCGTTCTGGAGGCAGCGCCGGTGGAACGGGTACTGCTGCCCGGGGAAACGGAAACACTGCTTTCAGCGGATCTGTCAGAGCAGCCTGTCTGGCTTTACAGCGACTCGGGCGCGGTTACGGTCAGCGGCTTTCGGCTGGAGCTGCTGACGGTGGGGGAGCAGCGCTACGGGCTGCGCATTTCAGAGAAGCATTTTTCCCTGCTGTCTCTTTGCGGCCTGAAAGCGGCGGAGGCTCGGGAGGTGGTAGAGCGTTATCCCGGTCAGACAGAGCTTTTGCTGGTGGATGACGCCGTGGCAAATGACTGGCAGCTGCTGTACAGCATTTGTCAGGCGGTGTCGCCCGAACAGCTGGTAATCACGACAAACGGCTATTCCGAGCACGGGGCGTGGTTCGCTGGTGTCCCCGTAACGCTGCTGCAAAAGCAGGAGCTGCGCTTTCGATTTTGGAGGTGAGAGCCATGGCATATGGCAAAAAAAATACAGACGGTCAGGCGCTGCAAAGTCTGAAGAAGGATCTGGCTGCCGGGAATGTGGGGAATCTGTATGTATTCTACGGCGAGGAAGGCTATCTGAAGCGTTATTATCTGAATCAGCTGCGGGAACTGTGCGGCGGGCCCTTTGTCGATTTCAATATCCAGCAGCTGGAGGGGGAGCAGCTGACGGCGCAGGCGCTGTCAGACGCGGTGGACAGCATCCCCATGGGCGGAGAAAAAAAGCTGGTAATCGTCCGGGATTACAAGCTGATGCAGCCCTCCGGCGAGCTGAAGGAGCTGCTGCCCCGTCTGCTGGCCCAGCTGCCGGAATATCTTTGCCTTGTGTTTTACTTTGACGCCATGGAGTTCAAGCCGGACAAGCGGCTCAACCTGTGGAAGCTGCTGGAGGCCCACGGTCAGGTGGTGGAGTTTGCTCAATCCTCTGCCGCCAGCCTGATCCCATGGGTCAAGCGGCATTTTTTTGAGCTGGGAAAGACCATCGACACGGCGGAGTGCGAATATCTCCTGTTCCTCTGCGGCGCTTCCATGGAAAATCTCCTCACCGAGATCGCCAAGATCGCCGCGGGCACGGCGGAGGAGCACATCGACCGGGGGGACATCGACGCGCTGGCCTCCCGCGTGCTGGAGGCGACGGTGTTTGAGCTCACCGATTGCATCATCGAGGGCCAGTACAGCAAGGGCCTGCTGATCCTGCGGGATCTGTTTGACCGGAAGCAGGAGCCGGTGGCCATTCTGGCGGCCATTACAAAACAGTTGCAGCGGCTTTACGGCGCCAAGCTGGCTGCCGGCGGCAGAAGGTCGGAGAACGAGGTGGCTCAGATGCTGGGCTTTAAATCGGCTTATCCTGCCAGAAGGCTGCTGCAAAGCGCACGAAGGTGCAGTCTGGATTATCTTCGCTGGGTGCAGCAGGCCTGTCTGGAGACCGATCTGGCGCTGAAAAGCAATCTTCCCGATGCCCAGCGCAGCGTGGAGCTGCTGCTGCTGCGTTTTGCGGAGGCTGCACGATGATCCGCCTGGAGCCGGTGATCCTGGTGGAGGGAAAGTACGACAAGATCAAACTGAGTCAGCTGTTTGACGCAACCATCCTCACCACAGAGGGCTTTGGCATTTTCAAGCAGAAGGACAAGCTGCAGCTGCTGCGTCGGCTGGCGCGGAGCCGTGGTCTGCTAATCTTTACCGACCCGGATGGCGCGGGCTTTGTCATCCGCAACTATCTGAAGGGTGCCATCCCGGCGGGCAGGATCTATCATGCCTACATCCCCGACCTTTACGGAAAGGAAAAGCGCAAGGCCAAGGGCTCGAAGGAAGGCAAGCTGGGGGTAGAGGGCGTTCCGGACGATGTCATTCTGAAGGCAGTGGAGCGCAGCGGCGCGCTGACCTGCGTCCCGGAGGAGCGTCCGTCCATCACCAAGACTGACCTATATGACCTGGGACTGAGCGGCGGGCCAAACAGCGGGGATAAACGACAACGGCTGCTGCTGGCGCTGGATCTGCCGGAGCATCTCAGCCCAAACGCACTGCTGGATGTTTTGAATTGTGTCACAGACCAGGAAACGCTGCGGTCTGTGTGTAAAGAATTGGAGGGTAAAACAGATGGAACAGAAGCATTATGAACTGGCAGCCGCCCTGCGGCACGAGCTGCACCGCAACCCGGAGGTCTCTCTGGAGGAGCAGGGAACCAAGGCCAGGGTGATGGCTTTTTTGAAGGAGCACACCTCGCTGGAGGTAGTGGATATGGGCCGCTGGTGCTACGCACACTATGTCTCCGGCAGCGACCTGCCGGGCATCGCATTCCGCGCCGAGCTGGACGCCCTGCCGGTGCGGGACGAGATCGACGCACCCTATGTCTCTCAAACACCGGGCTGCGGTCATAAATGCGGCCATGACGGACATATGGCATCTCTGTGCGGCCTGGCGCTGGAGCTGGAGGCCAGAGGGGCTGACCGGGATGTGTACCTGATCTTCCAGCACGGCGAGGAGATCGGGGCCGGCGGTGCGGAATGCGCCCGGCTGCTGCCGGAAAAAAATATCGGTCTGGCCTACGGCTGGCACAACCGTCCGGAAATGCCCCTGGGTATGGTCCAGACCATGGATGGCACCATGTATTATGCCTCCAAGGGCGTGATCCTGCACTTTGATGGGATCCCTTCCCATGCCAGTATGCCGGAAGCCGGGCGCTGCCCCGCCTTTGCCATCGCCAAGCTGGTCAACGGCATTCCCGGACTGATCGCACCGGGAAAATGGAAAGGGCAGGTCTTCTGTACGGTGATCCAGGTGGATGTGGGCGAGCCCGCCTTCGGCACGCAGGCCAGCCGGGGCGAGCTGCTGCTGACTATCCGGGGACAGTATGAGCGGGAGATGGATGCCCTTCAGGCACAGCTGGAGGAACTGGCTGCCCGCTTTGCACAGGAGGACGGCCTGACCTGGAGCGTGCGCTTCTGCGATGAATTCCCCGAGTCGGCCAATGATCCCGTTGCCGCACAGCGCATCCGGCAGGCGGCCGGACAGCTGGGCATCGCCTATCGGGAGGCGCCCCACCCCTATCGCGGCTCAGACGATTTCGGCTATTATCCCAAGCAGGCAGCAGGTGCCATGTTTGAGATCGGAGCAGGGGAGAACTGCCCGCCAATCCACACGGTGCACTACGATTTTCCGGACGAGATCCTGCCTGTGGCGGTGGATCTGATGTGGGAACTGACCCGGGCAGATCGGAAATAACTTGTAATCTGCTTCGGTGTGTGCTATAATCAACGCCATATCCTGAGAGAGGTGAAAAGATGCACCGTATTTCCTGCTGAATAAATCACGCATAACGGGTGGACACGGCACAGACCGTGTAGTTTGTTGTGCCCCGGCAGGAAAATCACATCTTTCAGTAATAGGGACATGAGCGCGGTTTCCGCGCGTATTCATGTTATCCTGGGCTGTAGGAAGATTTTCCTGCAGCCCATTTTTTATTTTCAGGAGGATACAAACGATGTCTTTGATCCAAATACACGATTTGACTTTTTCTTATGACGGCAGCAGCGAGATGCTGTTTGATCACGTGACCCTTCAATTGGACACCGCCTGGCGGTTGGGTCTGACCGGCCGAAATGGAAGGGGGAAGACAACCCTCTTACGGCTGCTGCTGGGTGAGCTGGAGTATCGCGGAAACATCTCGTCTGGCGTTGAGTTCGCATATTTTCCCTATACTGTAAAGGATGAAAGCCTTACGGCGAAAGAGATAGCACAAAGCCTTTGTCCGCAAGCAATGGAATGGGAGTTTCTGCGGGAAGCTGCGCTTTTAGACGTGCCGGAGGAGGCGCTGGAGCGACCCTGGTCAACACTTTCCGGCGGGCAGCAAACCAAGCTGCTGCTGGCGGCGCTGTTTTTGGGAGAGAACCGCTTTTTGTTGATCGACGAGCCGACCGATCATCTGGATCTGGAGGGCCGCGCGGCGCTGGGCCGCTACTTGCGAAGAAAGCAGGGCTACCTTCTGGTTTCTCACGATAGAGCCTTTTTGGATGGCTGTGTAGATCACATTTTGTCCATCAACAAAGCGGATATCCAGGTGCAAAAGGGCAACTTTTCTTCCTGGTGGGAGAACAGGCAGCGGCAGGATGCCTTTGAACAGGCACAGAATCAATTGCTGAAAAAGGAGATCCGGCGTCTGGAAGACACCGCGCGGGAAAAGGCGCTTTGGAGCAA